>JAKAMM010000021.1 GCA_021812905.1 Chloroflexota bacterium
TCGTGTATTGGATATATCACTACGTCTCCTTCATCCATTTACACCCTTTGTCACCGAAGAAATCTGGGGACATCTCCGAGATTCGATTCTCCAATCCCGAATCACGAATATCGCCGCAGACTGGCCTGAAGCCTTGATCGTAGCAAAATGGCCGGAGCCGCGCGATCTCGAAGGCTGGGAAGATGCAAAGGTGGCAGACTTCACGCTGATCCAGGAGGTCGTGCGCGACATTCGTAATCTGCGCGCGGAAAAATCGGTCGCACCATCGAAACGCATCGCGGCCACATTTGCCGCGGGCCAACAGACCGCACTGTTGGAATCGCAAAAATCCGTCATAGCATCTCTGGCAGGTTTGGATGAATCCCAATTCGCGATTCAAACTTCGCTTTCGTCGAAGCCAAAGGACAGCGTTGCACTTGTGATCGGGTCTGTGGAAATTTATCTCCCGCTTTCAGACATGGTGGATTTGGCCAATGAGAAGGCACGCATTGAAA
The DNA here is from genome assembly GCA_021812905.1 of Chloroflexota bacterium. Next base: position 495 of record JAKAMM010000021.1, read on the forward strand.
AAGAACTGGCTGAGACTCAATCTCATATCGAGCGGCTTGAAAAATTGCTCGGCAGCGATTTTGCGAACAAAGCTCCGGCGCAAGTCGTTGCGAAGGAAAGAGAAAAACTCGCTGGTTATAAAGAGACGGCGAAAAAAATCAAAACGCAGTTGAAATAAGAATTGAATGAGAACGGGATCAATCTCCATGCACTTGCGTTATAATCGCGCTAACTAAATATTAACCTTCGGGGCAGGGTGACATCTGCACTGCGCCAAACGCAGTGCGGTGCAAGTGAATTCCCGATCGGCGGTAAAGCCCGCGAGCGCGCAAGCGCATGAATTGGTGGAAATCCAATGCCGACAGTATAGTCTGGATAGAAGAAGGTGACGACAGGCCCGCGCGGGTCTGATTCGATTTGGATGCCCCGAAAACGATTCTTGTTTTCGGGACTTTTCTTTCGGATCGGACTCAGCCGAGGTCGGTTTTCGCGCCCCGCAGGTTTTTCTCTGCGAGGCGTTTTTAATGCTCAAACTGCCAGCCTGCTGAGAGCTAAAACATAAATTGGAATGGACATCAACTCTCTAAAGCATCTTCCGCACATTGCCAAACATCACCGCCGCTGGCTGGGATTTATTTCCCTGGCCGCGGGCATCTTTGTGTGGTGGTTGATCGCGCGTTACGGGGGACTCCCGGCTTTCATCCTGCCCTCGCCCGCCGACGTATGGACGCGGTTCCTGCGCGCCCTGCTCAATGGCGAGTTGGCACGGCACACCGGCGCGACTCTGCTCGAAGTTTCGCTTGGACTTTTTTCTGGTGTGCTCTTTGCAACAATCCTTGGTTATATGCTGGCAAAATCGCGCATGTTGGAACAAATCCTTTCACCGTATCTTGTCGCAAGCCAGGCCGTGCCTCTGGTTGCAATCGCGCCGTTGCTCGTGCTGTGGTTTGGACCGGGAATCTTCTCGAAGATTTTGATCTGCGGATTGATCGTCTTCTTTCCGGTGCTGGTCAACACCGTGGTCGGAATCCGCGCGGTGCCGCCCGCCTATTACGATCTGATGCGCTCGCTTCATGCCACGCGCGGACAAATTCTCCGCTATCTCGAAATTCCCGCCGCGCTCCCGATTTTTTTTGGCGGGCTTCGCATCGGCGCGACGCTGTCCGTTATTGGAGCGGTGGTCGGCGAATTGGTCGGCGCGGATACGGGGCTGGGCGTGTTGATCAATATTGGTCGCGGCACCTTTGACACTCCGATGGTTTTTGTGGCGGTCTTTACGCTGGTGGCGCTGGCGCTACTGCTTTACGGATTGGTTACCTGGTTCGAGCATCGGCTTTTGAAATGGCAGGAACATATTCAGCAGTGAATAGGCCTGTTAATAAAATAATTTTTAGGAGAACATTATGTTAAAGAAAATAGTTTTGATCATGCTTGGTCTGGCGCTCAGCCTTTCGGCCTGCAGCACACCCAAGTCCGCGAGTGGCGCGTTGACCAAGATCAGCCTGCCGATGGGTTATATTCCCAACGTCCAGTTTGCGCCGTTTTATGTCGCAGTTGAAAAACGTTATTTCAAAGATGCGGGCATTGAAATCACTTTCGATTACAAATTCGAAACGGATGGCGTGGCGTTGGTCGGCGCGAACAATCTCCCATTCGCGGTGGTTTCCGGCGAACAGGTCCCATTGGCGCGTGCGCAGGGATTGCCGATTGTTTATGTTGCGGCGTGGTATCAGAAATATCCTGTCGCGGTGGTTTCAAAGACTTCGCAAAACATTCAAACGCCTGCAGATTTGAAAGGCAAGAAGATCGGCCTGCCCGGACTCTTCGGCGCAAATTATATCGGTCTCGATGCCTTGCTTTATTCTGCGGGGTTGGCCGAAAAAGATGTGACGCTTGATTCGATTGGCTTCAATCAAGTTGCGGCGCTGGCCGCGGATCGCGAACAAGCCGCGTCGGTTTATTCCGCAAACGAGCCGGTGCAATTGAAGGCGCAGGGCTACGCCATCAACGAATTGCAAGTGGCCGATTACGTAAAGCTCGCCTCGAACGGAATCATCACCAACGAAAAAACGATCACTGAAAATCCAAATCTTGTGCGCGGCTTCGTCAAAGCATTTTTGCATGGACTGTCTGATACCATCGCCAACCCCGATGAAGCGTACACGATCAGCACAAAATATGTGGACACACTTGCGGGCGCCGATCAAAAAGTGCAAAAGGAAATTCTGGCGCGCTCGATCGATGAATGGAAGACTGACCGCCTCGGCATGTCCGACCCGCAGGCCTGGCAAAACATGAATGACACTTTGCTCAAGATGGGTTCGATCACCAAACCACTGGATGTGAGCAAAATGTTCACGAACGATTTTATTCCGTGATTTTTGGTCTCAATACGGCGGTGGTTGAGTAGGCCGAAGGCCATATCGAAACTCACCGCCTACTCGACCAACAAAATTTGATTATGCCCGCATCTTCTCTGGACCCGATCCTGGTCGCCAATAAATTAAGCGTTACCTTCCCTGACGGCAACGGCGGACTGTACGTGCTGGATGATGTTTCATTCCACATCCAGGCGCGCGAGTTCGTGGCTGTGCTGGGCCCATCGGGTTCAGGCAAGAGCACCTTGTTGAGAATCCTGGCCGGCTTGATCGCGCCGACACACGGAGACTATACTTTCGCAGGCGGACAAAATCCGCGCATTGGCATGGTCTTTCAACAGTCCAACCTCATGCCCTGGCGGACGGTCATCCAGAACATGATGCTGCCGCTCGAACTGCAAGGCGCAGGTGCGGCGGATGCGCGCATGCAAGCACAGGACTTAATCGAATTGATCGGGCTGCAGGGCTTTGAAGACAATTGGCCGCGCGACCTTTCCGGCGGCATGGCGCAACGCGTCGCTATTGCGCGCGCCCTCATCCACGACCCGGACTTGCTATTCCTCGACGAGCCATTTGGTTCGCTCGATGCGCTTACCCGCGAACGCATGTGGACGGAATTATCCCGCATCTGGCAGGCGCGCCAGAAAACCGTCATCATGGTTACACATTCAATCGAGGAAGCGTTATTTCTGGCTGACCGCGTGCTCGTCCTGACCCAACGCCCCGGCAGTATCAAATTGGATTTAAAGGTGGATTTGCCGCGTCCCAGAAAGGACGAAATGCGCTATACAGCGCATTTCGGAAAACTTGCAAAAAGCTTGAAGAAAGCGATTGGATGAAATGAAGAGACCAGGTCTTTTGGACCTGGTCTCTTTGTTTTTATCATTTGAGCGCTCCTGTGTCACGCTGTGCCGAAAGCCCTAAGGTTATGGTATCCTTAATCCATCTCATTCCGGAGTCTTTCATGTACGTATCCATCGAAGGGGTGATCGGCGTCGGCAAGACCACCCTGGCCCGCATGTTACAACCAGTTTTTGCGTCGGAAATATTGCTTGAAATTTTCGAAGAGAACCCTTTTCTCTCGGATTTCTACGCCGACCGTGATCGCTACGCCTTTCAGACTCAGATCTTCTTTTTGCTCAGCCGCTATCATCAACAAAACCGCACCGTGCCCGGACTTTTAGCGGCCGGCAAATCCCTGATATCTGACTACACCTTTGCCAAGGACGCGCTCTTTGCCCGCATCAATCTCAAAGGCGACGAACTGGAAATGTATTATCGAGTCCACGAAGCGCTTGGAGAAAAGATCCCGAAGCCCGATCTGCTTGTCTACCTGCGCGCCGGGACAGACGTACTCATGCAGCGCATCGCCCTGCGCGACCGTTCCTATGAACGCAACATGGAACGTGATTATATCGAGCGTCTCAACCAATCCTACGAAGATTTCTTCTCCAGACCCTACGACAGCGTTCCCGTATTGACGATCGATACCAACTCGTTAAATATTATCGACAATCCCGGGCATCTCAATCTGATCGAAAATCGCATCCGTGAAAAACTCGGGTTAATCCCCTTCCAAGCCAGCCTGCCCCTCGACAAATAGAAAGACCCATGCGCGTCACTCGTGAATCCCTCATCCGCATTGCCAAAGAGACTGCCCACGAACGGGCCTATAACAACCGCGACATCCTCGCGGCCTATCTAACCGGCTCGCTCGTTTCCAACCTTGAGCCGATGTTGGGTGGCGCCACAGATGTCGACATCGTGCTCGTCCATGCCAGTAAACCCGGCATCGCCCGCGAAATTTTCAAGCTGACGCCCGATTTTCACCTCGACATCAGCCATCGCGCAAAATCCGATTTCAAATCAGCGCGCGAACTTCGCACGGATCCTTTGCTCGGCTATGAAATGTACGACCCGCTGCTTTTATTCGAGCGAGAAAAATTTTTCGAGTTCGTACAAGCTGGTCTGCGTGCCGGGTTTGAGTTCAACTCGCCTGCCCTCGTGCTCAGACGTTCGCGTAGGTTGCTCACCGAAGCCCGCAAAGGTTGGATTGATCTGATGGACATCGGCAACGAAAAAGCCGGGCCAACCCAGGTCAGGCAAATTTTGCGTGTCATCAACCACGCCGCCAACTCAGTGGCCGAGATCAGCGGAGCGCCTTTGTCCGAGCGCCGCCTCCTGCTGGATTTTCCAGAGCGCGCCAAAGCCGCCGAGCGTCCCAACTTCATCGCTGACATCTTCAACCTGCTTGGCGTGAGAAACATCGACGCTTCCACGCTGATCAATTGGCTCGATAATTGGAAGCTTGCATTCCTGGCCGCTTCTGAAAGCGAAAAAGCGGATATACGGATTCGCGCCGCGCGTTTGAATTACTACGAAAAAGGCATGCAAGCCTTGCTCGAAGGCGAAACGCCTCTGACCGCCCTTTGGCCTTTGATCCATACTTGGACGCTTTGCGCTGCCGTTCTGCCTGCTTCCGCCTCAACATCTTGGAAAGAGGCTTGTCAGCAACTCGGGCTTCTCGGTCCCGGATTCGAAGAGCGCGTCTTGGCCCTCGATCATCATCTGGACGAAATCGAGGTTCGGTTAGACGAAATCGCCAGTTTAAACGGTCTGGAAACATCTACAAGCCTGTAAACCTGCCTACATTTAGGCTAGACCACTCCGCCCGATTAAGTCCAATCTGTGGATAACACGGCAGAAACTGTGGATAAAGCCCCTCTCCTGTGGACAGTATGCCCAAATGTTCGAGAAATCAACTAAAAACCACCCAAAACCAACCCCCATATTTTGGGGCTAACATATGGATTTGACCAAAATATGGAAACGAGCTTTGAACCCGAATTCAGCCCGGATTCTATTCAAGGATTGTCCACAACGCGCAAAGTCCGAAAAGAATCGCTAAATCCAAAATGTGGGGGTACCGGTTCTTTTCATCCATCCCATGTGCAAGAATCTTTTTATCCACATTATCCACAAGTCCTACTACTATTACGACACACATATTCAGCTAATAAGTGAATCAACAAATTAAGAAGTAAGCCAAGAAAGTTCCCGGAAGTAAGTGGAACAAGCACAGCTATTTTTCAATGCGGCTCACCCTAGACGGCTGAATCGTCACACCCGCGGGCTGGGTCACACGCACAGCTTGTTCGCCTTTGACCATGCGCACCAAATGTTTGACCATCACCGCCTGCCGGGTTGCAACTTTTGCGCCGAGGTCTTCAAGCACAGGCTCAAGCCAGGCCTGATACGAACGCACGCATAGATAAACCGGACGACTGCCGCGCCTGGGCAGGGAACTCACCAGTGCCGCCAGCTTTTCACCGACATTGGTTGATTCAGGGTGGATCAACGGATGAAGCACGATGCCCATCGTTCCCGTCGACAAGTTGATATAACATTTCGGTCCCTCGTTGCACATAAATCCGGTTGCGTTTTTCGGGGTTGGCTCGACGGGTTGCAAAAGAGGCGGGACGATTTGATGGTACAGATTTTGGATGGAGGGCAGGTTGACGGATTTCACCCGCATCCAGTCTGCGCTGTTAGCGGACGCCGTTATATTCGACACATCCCACATCCTCTGCCACGCATAGACAGAGAATCCCGAAATGCGAAGCGCGGGAAAAGCATCACTGCCTTCATCCACTTCGGCGAGAGCATGGAACGCACCCCAAGGTCCAGCTTGGGCGGAGAGATGATCAATTAATGCGGGAGCAGTTGGAAGGTCGAGGCCTGAGGCGGGGGCGAGGTAAAGCAGCTTGGCAAATGTGTCGCCGTTCGTGTGCGTGATTCCACCCAGCAGGGTCGCCCCGTCATTATCTGAAACAGCCGTGTAAACATGCCGTCGCGGATTCATGTAAGCCAACATGCCGACTGCACCGAGCGGGTTGCCGCGCGTGAGCAGCCGGGCAGAGTCGAGGCTGACGGCTTCGCCGCGATAACGGTAAAGGCTGGGAAGATCAAGCAGATCGAGCGGACGGATTGACATTTGGTTAAGGGTTAAGGTTGAAGGTTCAAAGTTGAAGGCTCTGGTACGTGACTAAACTTTCAACTTGCAACCTTCAACTCATTTAATCAGCAAGCGAAAGAAAGTATTCGTGGAAGCGCGTGTCCTCGGTTAGTTCAGGATGAAACGAGGTGGCAAGAAAATGTCCCTGTTGAGCAGCGACGATGCGGCCATCCTCCAACGCGGATAAAATCTTCGCATCACCATGCACAGATTCAATAATAGGCGCGCGGATAAAAACAGCGTGATACAGGGCTTCAGATGCGGTGGCTTTTTTCAATTCGGCGATGTCGAGGTCGGTCTCGAAAGAATCCACCTGACGTCCAAACGCGTTGCGCACGACGCGAATATCCATCAGTTCAAGCAAGGGCTGTTCACGTTGCGCATCTTTCGAGAGAAAAATAGCGCCTGCGCAGGTTCCCCAAATCGCATGGCGTTGACCAAAGGTGCGAAGCGGCTCCATTAAGTTATAAGCCACAGCCAGTTTGCCGATGGTGGTTGATTCGCCACCGGGCATGATCAAACCGTCGAGGCCTTTGAGATGTTTGGGCAGGCGCACTTCAGCAGTTTCCACGCCAAGCTTTTTGAGCATGACGATGTGTTCAGCGAAATCACCCTGTAAAGCAAGAACACCTATTTTCATAATTAGCTATCAGCAATTAGCCATTAGCGATTAGCAAAGGCTCAATCTAAGAGCTAAAAGCCAACCGCTAACAGCTAAAAAATTTACCAACCTCGTCCCGCGATCTTTTCGGCTTCGGGCATCTGTGAAACGTTGCGTCCGACCATTGGTTCGCCGAGATTCTTGCTGACTTCTGCGAGGATGGATGCGTCTTGATAATGCGTCACCGCTTTAACAATGGCCGCGGCGCGACGAGCTGGGTCGCCGCTCTTGAAAATGCCAGAGCCAACAAAAACGCCATCCACGCCAAGCTGCATCATCAGAGCCGCGTCGGCGGGAGTCGCAATGCCGCCTGCCGCAAAATTCACCACCGGCATTCGTCCGAGTTGCTTGGTATCTTTGACCAAATCATACGGCGCGCCAATTTCCTTGGAGTAGCGCATCAATTCGTCATCAGCCATGGTGGTCAGATGACGAATATCGCCCAGCACGGTGCGCGCGTGGCGAACCGCTTCAACCACGTCACCGGTTCCGGCCTCGCCCTTGGTGCGGATCATGGCCGCGCCTTCGCCGACGCGTCGCAGAGCTTCGCCCAGGTTGCGGCATCCGCACACGAACGGCACTTTGAAGTTGTGCTTCAGAATGTGGTTGGTCTCGTCGGCGGGCGTCAGCACTTCGGATTCATCAATGTAATCCACGCCAACGGCTTCAAGAATTTGCGCTTCAACGAAATGACCGATGCGGCATTTCGCCATCACCGGAATGCTGACCGTGTCCATGATCTTGAGGATCATATCGGGGTCAGACATGCGCGCCACACCGCCGTCCGCGCGAATGTCAGCGGGGACGCGCTCGAGCGCCATCACCGCACACGCACCGGCGTCTTCAGCAATCTTGGCGTGCTCGGCGTTCACCACATCCATGATGACGCCGCCTTTAAGCATTTGAGCCAGGCCTTTTTTCTCAGTCCAGGTACCAGTCTTCTGTTCCATAATCCATCTCCTTGATATAGTTGCGGCTGGATTCTACCACGCCCAATAAGGCAGGATTGACACGCATGCAGCGGAAAGCTATTCACCTCTTGACAAAAAGATTGACCTGCATACAATTATTACAATGATACAATAATACAATTATGGCTGATAAACATCAAATCACCCTTCATCTTGATTTCCACTCCGGACTGCCAATCTACATGCAAATCGTGGAACAGATACAACAACACATCGTTTCCGGGACCCTGAAACCGGGTGACCAATTACCGACGGTTCGTGCGCTGGCCGAGGAGTTACGCGTCAACTTCAACACCGTGGCACGTGCCTACCGTTTATTGGATGAAGCCCGCATTATTTCCACGCAACAAGGACGCGGCACATACATCACAGAGATCCCGCCGCCGGAAGTGAGCGAACGTTTGCGTCGCGAATCGCTCGAAGCGCTAGCCCGGCGCTACATCAGCGAGGCAACGCGGCTGGGATTCTCAGGGCGAGAAATAAACCAAATGGTCGGCGACCAATTGAAATCCTGGAAAGAAGCGCAGGATAAGGATACTGAATAACCCATAAAGGAGAATGCAATGAAAACAAATCTTATTCAAAGTGTGCTTGATCGAAAAAAGGCCAAACAGGCCGACCAACATATCTCCACAATCGCCGGTGCGTTATTCGGCTTATTCCTGATCGTTTCTGCAGTAGGTACGATTTTTATGGACGGGCACGTGAATGATGCACTGATCGGCGCCTGGGTTTTGAGCTGGATGCTGATTGGCGTCTACATTCTTTTTGCGCTCAAAGTGGCTTCGCAATGGGAAAAGGCAATTGTCCTGCGATTAGGCAAATTTCACGGACTGCGCGGCCCAGGCTTGTTCTGGATCGTTCCGATTTTTGATGCGGTCACAACCTGGATCGATGGACGCGTGATGGTGACGCCATTCTCGGCGGAAAAAACACTGACAAAAGACACGGTTCCTGTGGATGTTGACGCCGTGTTGTTCTGGGTCGTTTGGGATGCCGAAAAGGCGGCGCTGGAGGTCGAAGATTACAAGGCCGCGATTTCGTGGGCCGCCCAAACCGCTCTACGTGACATCATTGGACGCATGATGCTGGCCGATATTCTCGTGGGCCGCTCCGCAATCGACGAGGAGCTTCAACGCATCATCGATGAACGAACTACACCTTGGGGCGTCACGGTCCAGTCGGTAGAGATTCGTGATATTGTCATTCCACAGGACCTGGAAGATGCCATGTCGCGCCAGGCGCAGGCCGAACGCGAACGTCAGGCGCGCGTCATCCTCGGTCAGTCAGAGCAACAGATCGCGGCATCGTTTGCCGAGGCGTCCAAAGCTTACGTCAATAACCCGACCGCTTTGCATCTACGCGCCATGAATATGCTGTTCGAGGGCTTGAAGGAGAAGGGCGCACTGGTCATTGTGCCATCGTCCGCGGTGGACACGATGAATCTCGGCGGGCTAAGCGGCATGATTTCTTTGGCGCAGAACAACGCACCAAAAGACAAGTAGCCGGTTTCACGTGAAACCGTAAAAGGAACATATTATGTCTACCAAACTCTCAATTACAGTTATAACAATATTGATCCTGATCGGCATTGCCATTAGTATAGCGGTCTATCCACATCTGCCGGAACAAGTAGCGTCGCACTGGAATGCAAACGATCAAGTCAATGGATATATGTCCCGTTTCTGGGGCGTGGCATTGATGCCGCTCATTACCATCGGTATGGCGTTGCTATTTTTAGCCATTCCATCCATTGATCCGCTCAAAGAGAATATCGCAAAGTTCCGGGATACGTTCAATGCCTTTATCGTGTTGGTCGTAGCCTTCATGTTATACATGCATATTTTGACGCTGGTTTACAACCTGGGCCATACCTTCCGCATTTCACTGGCGATGATCCCTGGATTAGGTTTGATCTTCGTATTTGCAGGCGTCATGATGTCCAAGGCCAAACGTAACTACTTTATCGGGATCCGCACGCCGTGGACGCTTGCCAACGAAACCGTATGGGATGAGACGCATAAACTTGGCAGCAAATTGTTCATCGGTGCCGGGATTCTCAGCATGTTCAGTTTGCTTCTGGGAGAAAATGGTTTCTGGCTGATGATGACCCTTATCATGGGAGCAGCCTTGATTCCTGTAGTCTATTCCTATATTCTGTTCGTCCGCATCACAGACAAACAATAAAGGTATCTTTTCGATAAAGCGGGTGTGGGGTGTTTTGGGCGGGACTTGCCCGCCCAAAACACCCCCACTTCCCCCTTCTTTTTGAGAAGATACCAATAAAGTTTCATGTGAAACAGTCACAAAAATGCTCGTGTAGTGGCCGCTGTTAAAAGTAGCCTGGCATTTCCATAACATTACAAGGAGTAATAATGCCTGAAGAAATCATCAAATGGGAATATTGCGTTCAGACCATCGTTTCAGTCTTTGGCACAGAGTCTGGAAGAATTGATACCCGAACAGCATTTGGTGCGGGTGGTCAACCGAGTAGTGGGCGAATTGGGCAACGAGCCGCCGCTGGCAAAATACATAAGGAGGCGGGACCAGCAGTTATCATCCGAGGATGATGTTGAAAGTGATCGTGTATGCCTACACCCAGAAGATCTATTCATCGCGGCAGATCGAAAAAGCGCTCTGGGAAAACATTGGATTTATGCGGATCGGCGGCAGGAATAAACCTGACTTCCACACGATCGACCATTTCCGGGGCGAGACAAAGGTGGGAGCCAATTCCAATCCGCATAAAGTGGTGTGGGCAAAGAAGACGCAGAAATATAAAGAGAAACTGCAAAAGCAAGCCGAAGAGTTACTGGGTGAAATCGAACGGGTGAACGGATGCGAGAATGAAGAATACGGAGAAAAGAATTCGAAAAAATCCGGATTTCTGCGAGTAAAATATCTGCCTATGACCGACACTTGGCGACTCTTGAACACTCATTCCGCGCACGGCGCGTGGAACATGGCCGTGGACCAGGCGATCCTCGAGCACATTGGACGCGGCGAAGCAATCCCGACCCTGCGTCTTTACGCGTGGGATCCGCCCTGCCTTTCGCTCGGTCAGGCCCAGTCCTTTGCAGACGTTGATGTCGCTCGTCTCGAAGAGCGCGGCTGGGATGTTGTTCGTCGTCCCACCGGCGGACGCGCCATCCTTCACACGGACGAGATCACATACTCCATCATTGCCCCTGCCGATGAACCGCGCGTAGCCGGTTCGATTCTGGAGAGTTACAACCGGCTGTCTGCTGCACTACTGCAAGCGGTCGAGGCGCTGGGATTGCCGGCCCGCACTCGTCCTTTGAGTGTTGAAATAAAAGAAGATACCGGTCCGAGCCATGAAACGCCGAATCCCGTTTGCTTCGAAGTACCGTCGGCGTATGAAATTACTGTGAACAGAAAAAAGCTAATTGGATCGGCGCAGGCGCGTCGCAAGGAAGGTGTTTTACAACACGGCTCTCTTCCCCTGACCGGGAACCTGGCGCGCATTACCGAAGCCTTAACCTTCCCTGACGATTCCGCGCGCCTCGACGCCGCGGCACGACTGTTGTTGCGCGCCACCACGGTCCAAGCCGTGCTCGGACATGAAGTCCTCTGGAATGACGCCGCTCAGGCCTTAGTTTGGGGCTTTGAAGCGAAGCTGGGATTAAGTTTCGAAGTGGGAGAATTATCTGCAAATGAACAGTCACGCGCCGATGAACTCGTTCAAGAAAAGTACAATCACCCTGATTGGACAAGGCGAATATAAGTTCCACACTCGTCGATCATTCACAGCGGTTTGTGCGAACAAAAATATACAGGGGAATGTGTAATGAAAATTCAAGATCGAGTACTTGACGATTAGAACAACCGTTCTACAACAGTATTTACTATTGTACTTGTTTAGCGTTCAAGAGTAACGTTTTGTAAAGGGACAAAGGTCTTGAAAAAAACAGGCCGAAAGACTCTTGCGAAAAACGACCAGGAAATTGTAAACTGATGAGCATGGTTCAGGAGAACGAAACCACTTTGAGCGGACGACGGAACAAAAACAAACCTCCTATATACGAAGGACCAGCAGATTGCCGAATTGAAGGAGCAACTGGCGAAATCTCTGGAAACCATTCAAAGGCAGCAGAAGGAATTGGAGCGCCTGCAAACAAAATTGGAAGAATTGGAGCGTGCCGGGAAATGCCAGGCCGCACCCTTTGCACGCCGGAAATGGGTGGAGAAACCGAAGAGGCCGGGGCGCAAGGCGTGGCAGCGCTTGGCACGATATTAATTTACAGCTACGACAAAGTTATCGTTGGGCAGTTGGCGGCAGAGTCCCCTCTCCTTGTAGGAGAGGGTCGCGAAGCAGGGGTGAGGTGCATGGTGCCTGATATTCGCGGCATCAGCGAAGCGATCCTGTGGACGAACTTTTTTAATTTCGGCATCGCGTTGTATTTGACAGCTTTGTGGAGGGCGAGGATGAAGTGAGATCGGTTTCTCGCTCAGGGTATAAAATCACTTTCATGCAAGCAACGAATC
>JAKAMM010000378.1 GCA_021812905.1 Chloroflexota bacterium
TCCGATCTCGCGTTCGGAGGTCGGCGTCAGCATGGAGTCTCTCATCCATCACTTCAAGTTGTGGACGGAAGGTTTTCCTGCACCCAAAGCTTCGATCTACAACGCCGTCGAAAGCCCGCGCGGTGAGTTGGGCGTTTATCTCGAAGGCGATGGCGGCCCCAAGCCGTACCGCGTCCACTGGCGTACGCCTTCATTTGAAAATCTTGAAATCCTGCCCATCCTGGCCAAGGGACACCTGGTTGCTGACCTGGTTGCCATCATCGGCTCGATTGACATCGTTCTCGGAGACATTGACCGATGAGTCTCGCAAAAAAATATTCCAAGGAAGTAAAACAGATTTTGTCAAAATATCCGGCGGAGCACAAACGCTCGGCGGTCATGCCGTTACTTTATTTGGCGCAACGCGAAGAAGGTTACATCGACAAGGAAGCCATGCAGGATATTGGCAAACTGCTCGATATGACCGAGACTGAAATCGCCTCGATTGTCGGTTTTTATACGCTGTATCACGATGAGAAAGCTGGCAAATATCGCATGCAGGTTTGCACCGATTTGCCATGTGCCTTGCGCGGCGCTGAACAATTCATGGACTCGTTGTGTGCGAATCTTGGGATCAAAGTTGGCGAGACTACCGCAGATGGCGTGGTCACGCTGGAAGCCGTCACCTGCCTCGCAGCTTGCGATAAAGCGCCCATGTTCCAAATTCAGAGTCCGAACGGTTTGGAATATCACGAAGATATGACGGTTGATAAAACCATGGAACTTATCGAGACTCTTAAGAAATCTGGCACGGAGGTGAAATAATGGCTTCCGTTATTCTTCGCCATCGTGAAATTCCCGATATCAACAAACTGAATATCTATAAGAAGAACGGCGGCTTTGACGTTTTCAAGAAGGCCGTCACAAAAATGCAGCCGTCCGAAGTGACTGACGTGGTTAAGAGTTCCGGTCTGCGCGGACGCGGCGGGGCGGGCTTCCCGACCGGCGTGAAATGGTCCTTCATTGACAACAAAACCTGGCCGCATTACGTGGTTGCCAACGCCGACGAGTCCGAGCCGGGCACGTTCAAAGATCGTGAGATTATGGAAAGTAATCCCTTCCAGTTTTTGGAAGGCGTGGCTCTGGCTTCATTTGCGGTCGGTGCGAACGCGGCTTATGTTTATCTGCGCGGAGAGTTTTGGCAGGTTGCGAAATTCCTCGATGAAAAAATCACCGAGATGGAAGAAGCCGGTTATCTTGGCGAGAATCTCTTCGGCACGGATTATTCGCTCCACTTCTATATTCATCTCGGTGCGGGCGCCTACATCTGCGGCGAAGAAACCGCCATGCTCGAATCCATCGAGGGCAAACGCGGACAACCTCGCATTCGTCCGCCGTTTCCCGCTGTTTACGGACTCTATGGCAAACCGACCGTTGTCAACAACGTTGAAACTCTAACCAATCTGCCGATGATTCTTGCCAACGGCGCGGACTGGTATAAGTCACTCGGCACGCCCGACAGCGCCGGTGTAAAAATCTTTTCGCTTTCAGGCCGTGTTCGCAAACCGGGAAATTATGAATTGCCGTTCGGTACAACCTTCCGTCAGTTGATCTACGAACATGGCGGCGGAATTTTGGATGGGCATCCGGTCAAAGCCATTATGCCTGCCGGTGCATCTTCATCCTTTATCCTAGTAGATGATAAAGTGCTCGACACGCCGATGGATTATGCCAGCGTCCGTACGCTCGGCGCAGACCTTGGGTCGGCCTCCGTGATCGTGATCGACGACACGGTTTCAATTGATTGGATCATTAATAAGACCATTCACTTCTTCAAACACGAATCCTGTGGTAAATGTACGCCCTGCCGCGAAGGCACTTATTGGATGATGCATTTGATTGACCGTATTCGTGAGGACGGGCATTCTACAGCCGACGTGGATCTGCTCTTGAATGTTGCCAGGCAGATGCAAAATAAATGTCTCTGCCCGTTGGGTGAATTCTCAACCATGGCAGTTGTGACCGGGATCGAAAGATTCCCACAGGATTTCAAAGTACATAATCTGTAATGCGTGATGCGTAGAACTCTTTTACGAATTACTCGCTACGCATTACGTTTTCTCGGAGACTTATGACAAAACAAGTCACGCTTACTATTGATGGAAAACAGATAACGGTCACCGCTGGGATGTTGGTCGTAGATGCCGCCAAAATAGCGGGCATCGATGTTCCAGTCTTCTGCTACCATCCCAAGATGGAACCGGTTGGCATGTGTCGTCAGTGTATGGTTGAGATTGGCCGCCCGATGATTGACCGCGCCACGGGCAAAGCCATCCTCGACGATAAAGACGAACCTAAAGTGCAATTCATGCCCAAGCTCGAAACGGCTTGCACCAATCCTGTTTCAGATGGCATGGTTGTGCTCACGCAATCTGGCAAAGCCAAAGCCGGGCAGAAAGCCAATCTTGAATTTCTGTTGACTTCGCATCCGCTCGATTGCCCAATCTGCGACAAGGGAGGCGAATGCCCGCTTCAGGACCTGACAATGGCACACGGTCCAGGGCAGAGCCGTTTTCTGTACGACGAGAAAATGCACCTCGCCAAAAATGTCCCACTCGGCGAACTCATCTTCCTCGATCAGGAACGCTGCATCCAGTGCGCGCGCTGTATCCGTTTTCAGGATGAGATCGCGGGCGATGCGGTGATTGATTTCGATGAACGCGGACGCTCGACCCAGATCGTCTCTAAATCGGACCCGGGATTTGATTCCGTTTTTTCGGGCAACACCACTGACATCTGCCCGGTCGGCGCGTTGACCACCGCCGACTTCCGCTTTGGCGCCCGTCCGTGGGAGTTGGACGCATCTGCTTCGATTTGTTCGCAATGCCCGGTTGGATGCAACACAACGTTCAATACGCGCCGTGAAGCCAAGACCGATGGCAAGATCGTCATCAA
>JAKAMM010000379.1 GCA_021812905.1 Chloroflexota bacterium
CGCGCGAGTCTTTTTCGGTTTGGATGGCAAGTTCTTTGGCGCGTTCGCTTGGCGCGACCGTTGCAAGATTTACCATCCGTCCTTCGGCTTTGCTGACAATTTTTTGCGCGAGAACGAGAATGTCATCATCTTCAAGTTTGATCTGCGGTGCTTGAAGGGATGATACAAGAATATCCGCCAGGTTGTCGCCGTGGCGGATGAGAGGAATGTCTTTCAGAGAGGTGAGAGTAAGAGACATAGCTATTACGTATTAGGTACTACGAAGCGAGATTATTTTGAAACGCCCGTGATCTTGATCCCGGCGTGCGTGGAGCCATATTGTTTATTGATGTTGATCAACACGCTGGTCATACCTTCGATCACGACCGAATTTTCAATCGGGCCAGCGTCCCAACCGGTCAATCCGGCGGCTTCGACTAGTTTGATGGCTTCGGCACGTGCATCCTTGCTCGTGCCAGTTACGAGCACATCACATTCAGCATTACCTTCTCCAAGCAAATGTTCATAGGAAATATTTTGGAACGCGGCGGCAACTTCCACTCCCTCGCCGACGATTTCCTGCGCTTCCTGTGCCGCGGACCCGGCAGCGGGCATCTGGACTTTGGTCACTTTCGGCGGGACGAGGGGAACCGTCACGTCGATCAGAATTTTTCCTTTCAAAGCATCTTTGACGGACTCGAGTGTTGCGCGATGCGCGGCGTACGGTACGGTCAGCACGACGATGTTGGCCTGACGCGCTGCATCAAGATTGAACATGCCAACCGTCGAAGACGCGCCGTCTAAAAGTTGGATGATCTCAGATGCGGCGATAATTGCTTTTTCCTCGGTGCGCGATCCGATCAACACGCGATAACCGGCCTTCGCCCAGCGATAGGCGAGACCTTTGCCTTCTTTGCCTGTTCCGCCGAGCACGGCGATGGTAAGCAGAATGGATGCGTCAGTCATTGTTTTCCTTTTGTGTCATGAAACCTTTGCCACATTTTCCTGATATCGTTTCCAGACCTTCGGCGCAAGTTCACGCGCGCGCTCGGCAATTTCTGCTCCATCGAGTGTCGTGAGTTGGCGGTCTTTCATCAAAATTTTTCCGGCGACGATGGTGGTAGTAACCATGCTCGATTGGAATCCAAAAATGATGTGCCAGGGCAAATTGTCAGCGCTGATGGGAGTGGGGGATTGGTACTCTACAAAGATCAAATCTGCGTAGGCGCCGGGGACAATTTGTCCGATGGGTGCGGCGGGGAAGAAAATATTGGCCAGCGCCGAATTATTTTGGATCGCCATTTGCGTTACATCATATCCGCCCATGCGGCGCGGATCGCGGCTGGCGATTTTGTGCAGGAAATAAGCTGCTTTCCATTCGTCCCACATGGCATTGCTGAAGCCGTCATTGCCGAGGCAAACTCTAACCCCGGCCCGCATCATCGATTCGACTGGCGCGGCGCCAACCGCGTTGTTCATATTCGAGCGCGGCTGATGGGTGATCCATGTGCCAGTATCTTTGAGAATTTCTATTTCATGTGCATCGA
This sequence comes from Chloroflexota bacterium, assembly GCA_021812905.1. The sequence continues at coordinate 1,527 of JAKAMM010000379.1, forward strand.
TGTGAACGCCATGCGCGGTGATGGTTTTTGGACCAAGGATTCCTTGATTTTGCAAACGATCGACAATACGCATGTTGGTTTTACTCAAGCTGTCGTACTCGTCCGCTTCGTGCTCTGCGACGTGGATGTGAAATCCCGTTTCGTCGGGCGCGGCGGCGCGGCAGGCTTGCAGGGTGGCGCCCGAAAGTGTCAGACTGGCGTGCAGGCCAAAGGTCCCGGCTAGACGCGGATGTGGATTTGCAGCCAGTCGTTTCAAGAAACGAACATTCTCTTTAATGCCTGCATCAACTTTGTCCGATCCATCACGGTCGGTGACCTCGTAGCACAAAACGCCGCGCAATCCGGATTGATCAACGGCCTCAGCGATAATGTCGAGCGAGCCGTCAATCACGTTGGGTGAAGCATGATGATCGATGAGCGTGGTCGTGCCGTGCTTGATGGCGTCTACTAAACTGATCAACGCAGAATAGCGTACATCTTCATCGAGCAGAGCTTTGTCGAGTGGCCACCAAAGTTTTTGAAGGATTTCAGGAAAGTCTTTTGGCGCTGGGCCGGGGATGGCCATACCGCGCGAGAACGCGCCATAAAAATGTGTGTGCGCGCAAATGCCGCCGGGCATCACAATTTGTCCGTGTGCGTCCAGTTTTTTTGATTTGGGATACAACTTTTCGAGCTTCGCGGTTGGACCGATTTCATGAACATGATCGCCAGCTATGTAGATGGCGTGTTTTTCAAGAACGCGGTTGGGCGTTTCCCAGGTGATGATAGTTGCGTTTGTGATTAGCATCTACCCATATCCATACTGTGTGGGATGCGGTAATTTGTAACCGGACGCGCCGATTTCCCAGAGCGTAAAGTAGGCGGCTTCGCGCAGTTCAGAATCGTTGCCGTGCATGGTGCCGTAAATCTGTTTGATGATGCCATCGTTAGGATCCTTCTTGAGATAGACCAGTGCGGCCAGCCGCTCATCCATAATAAACTGGTGACGATGAAGGCGAAGATAAAAGAGAAAGGGTCAATGTTTGGAAATGCAGGAATTCTCATGTGCTTTTATTTCGCGTACAGGACGCGCCCACAAGATGGGCAATAAACCAATTGGGTTGCGCGGCGCGCGCTTTGTTGCACTGCTGGAGACAATGTTGATCCGCATGCGCCACAGGAATTTTCAGATACTTCGGCCACCGCCACGCCGCGTCTTTCCATTCGCAAATCTTCATAAACCGTAAGCATTTCTGCTACAACTTCGTTTGTAGTAGCGCTGCGTTCTGATTGCAGGCTTTTCAGATCGCGCATTAGTGATGCCTGTTCATCCAATGATTGGCGATGTTCGTTTCCAAGACGCGCCTGGATTTTTTCCATACTGGCTTGGGCGGTTTGTAAAACAGTCTGTGCGGCTTCGCTTTTG
>JAKAMM010000380.1 GCA_021812905.1 Chloroflexota bacterium
GGAGAGAATGGCCTGCGAAGCAAAATGGATGGCCTGCTGACTGGAGCCACACATGCGATTGATGCTGACGCCCGGCACGTGGACGGGAAAGCCGGACTTGAGCACGGCCAGGCGCGCAAGGTTGCCGCCCTGATCGCCGATGGGCGTAACCACGCCCCAGATGGCATCGTCGAGGCGGGCGGGATCGATGCCTGCACGATTGACCGCTTCGCGCATCACAAGCGAAGCCAGTTCGACGGGTTGAAAAGAAGCCAGCGCGCCGTTGGGTTTGCCAACGCCGATGGCGGTGCGGACAGCGGAGATAATAAAAACTTCTGAGTCGGACATGGTTATTGCCTTTTCTGTGAAAGGAATCTATAATCTATACATAGTCGATTATACAGAATTCTGCTGTATAACGCGCCAAAAACAGGAGGATGCTATGCAAGCTCATATTTCCATTCGAGTCGGATTTGCTGTGCTTACCCTTCTACTTATTCTACAAGCCATGGGAAGCACCCCCGCGTTGGCCAAAACCGAAGACCAGATAGAATCAGATCTTCTGGTCACCGAGCCGGACACCGACGGGGACGGATTGGAGAATGCAGAGGAACTGTGGGTGGCCAACACCTTCGCACCAGTGTACGAATATGACGAACAGGAGCATAATATCATTACGGGCCACAGCCCTATCGCCGAGGGCACGGATGTGGCGTATTACTATCAGGTGACGCAAGCTTTCTGCGATGTGCCGAACAACAAGATAGACCAATCCTCCAAGGAGCATACGGTCTTAACCATTGTGGCGACGTACCCTTACGATTACTTGCCTTACGACCCTGTTGTCGGCGGTGAGGATGATCGCTGGGCCCACAATGGCGATACAGAGATGATTCGAGTTTGCTTCCAGAGGTTGGATAAACAACCTGCGAATTGGAGCAAGTTCCATGGCGCAGTCTACCAGCGCAAGAACGGCGGGAAGAACATTTGGTATCTTCCAACTGTTGTGTTTTTAAAGCGGCACACGGGCGCCCCCGTGATGCATTCTGCGCGCGATGGGATGCAGTGGGAATCCATAAGTAGCACGCATTTCCGCCTGTACATCTCGGAAGGTAAGCACGCTACCTACAGATTTGTTGATGAATGCGAGAATAATGTGGGTGGGTTCCAATGGCTTGGCTGGGATGAGGACTGCGCTGGAGGGGTCGTGATCCGTCCCACCCATTTGCAGTCAGCGAAGTACAACGTGGGCGAGGCGAACAAGCCAGCATTTACCAAGATAAATGTGTTTAATAGCTCCCGCGCAGAGTATGCTTGGGGACCTAAACAACGATTCTGCGGCGGACTCAACACCTTCAGCCCGGACCGCAAGCATGACGTGGTAGCTCATGTCTACGATGAGAATAACTGTGCCGCAGGCCTGGGTAGCAAGTGGATCGGACAGCCAAAGACATACACCATCCGGGTTAAAACGTCGGACATCAACAAGGCTGGAACAAATGCCAACGTGTATCTCGACGTTTACGGCGACGCGGGCGATGCCAGATATATCACGCTGGACAACCCAGACAAGGACGACTTTGAAAGGGGTACCACAGACGAGTTCAAGGTCCAGATGCCAGATGTTGGATACATTAATTCGATCTGCGTTCACCACGACAACACCGGAGACGGCTCTGGATGGAATCTTTCAAGTATCGCCCTCATCGATAACAGTGTCGTGAGAGGCTTTACTTTTGGTCAAGCTTGGTTAGCCCTCGATGAAAAACCGAACCGTTTATGGGCGTGCAGACCCAAGGATACGTGGCCTTCCGGTGTGTGGCTTCCCAAGAATTAGCAAAGGCCCGCAGAGTAAAAGAAGCCAATGGACAATCATCCACTGGCTTCTTTTGTTATACCCAACTTGTTATTCAATGAACAAGGAATCGATCCGTTACGATCGGAGGAGAATTTCCATGAGTCCAATCCGCATGTCAAAGTTAGAGACAGCGATCCGCGTTGCGATGGAATTCAATGAGGCCTTCAACCGTCACGATGTCACAGGGATGATGCAGTTAATGAGCGACGACTGCATCTTTGAAAACACGAGTCCCGCGCCCGATGGGACGGTCTATTCAGGCAAGGAAGCCGTCACAAAATTCTGGCAGAACTTCTTCCGCGAGTCGCCCAAGGCTCATATCGAGATCGAGGAAATTTTTAGCTTGGATCCGCGCTGTGTGATGCGCTGGATATATGATTGGGGTGCTGGACATGTCCGCGGCGTGGATATATTCAAAGAGCGGGATGGCCTCATCTGCGAAAAGCTGTCTTACGTCAAAGGATAAAGTGAATGCGAATCATTGAAAGACTTTAGAAAAAGGAGAGTTTATGGAACGCAAAAGAATCGCTCCCACTTCGATTGACGAATACATTGCGGCTTGTCCGAAAAATGTGCAGAAAATGTTGAAAGAGTTAAGGAAAACGATCAAAGCCGCCGCGCCCGGTGCTCAAGAAAAGATCAGTTATCAAATTCCAACCTTCTATTTGAAAGGCAATCTGGTGCATTTCGGCGCCTTCAAGGATCATATTAGTTTTTTCCCAACCTCCAGCGGAATTCAGGCATTCAAGAAAGAATTGTCCATTTATAAAGGCGCAAAAGGCACGGTGCAATTTCCGCTCGACAAACCCTTGCCTTTGAAATTGATCAGTAAGATCGTTAAATTCAGGGTCGCTGAAAATCTAAAAAGGGCCGAGATGAAATCGAGCAAGAAAAAATAGTTGAGTTAGGTAAATCAACATTTTCAGGAAGCCAATGGATAATCCACTGGCTTCTTTTGATTTCATTCTGCAAAGCCCATTCGCCGGAATATGGCCACTTTGAAAACATCCAGCGCCAGCGCATATAAAACGATTAATCCGACCAGCGATGCGATGATCATCAGGCTGATGGGTGCCATCAAAATCCCGAATGTG
>JAKAMM010000381.1 GCA_021812905.1 Chloroflexota bacterium
CGGAATCCACTCTGAGGCGTATTCGATGTTAGCGGCCATCTCATCAAGCAGGACATAGTCAGCTTTCTGCAAAGCATTCCAGCGAATCAAACGCGTCAGCATCGTGCCGATCCCCGCGCCGACTTCGATAATACGCAGCGGTTGTGCTGGCAGGCTGGCAATCATCGCTTCGTAAACCTGACGATTTAATGCGCGGTCATCCACGCTTTGTTTGGCAAGCAGATAATCGGTAAAAGAATATTCCATGTCAGATCATTGACAGCAGGAAAGCGCGAATTCTTCCGGCAGTCTGCTCCCATTTTGGTTGTTGTTGAAAACGATGTAAAGCATTGACTGAAAGTTTTGCTAATAAATTTCTGTCAGTTGCGAGATCGGATAAATATTTTGCAAGTGTTTCAGCATCGTCAGGTTGAATCAAATACCCGTTCTCGCCGTGTGTGATGATTTCTCCAGCCGCGCCGGCTGTCGTGCCAATGGATGGCAGACCAAATCCCATCCCTTCGAGATAGACGATCCCGAAACCTTCATAGCTGGATGGGACGGCAAGAAGGTGGGATTGTTTGAGCAATTCGATCAGCGGCTGGTTATCGAGCGCGCCGTGAAAAATAATGGTGGACGATAGACCGTGGACGGTGTCTTGCATTTCTTTGACGTATTGCGGTTCGGAATTTAACGAGCCGACGATATCAAGGATGGTTGATGGAGAATGGATAATGGATAAGGCTTGCAATAAAGTGTGTAGCCCTTTTCGATAAATCACATTTCCAAGAAACAAGATTCTAAATCCGGGAGTTTTGGCACGCTCGATGATTTCTTTTTCCGAAATCATTTCTCTAAATCTATCTGTTGGCGGGTAGGCAACCACGGAATTTTTTTCATTAACCATGATTCCATTAACCACATTTTTTGTCGTTTCCGAGTTGAAAATAAATCCATCCACGCTTTGCAAATATTTCTTTTCGATGGCTCGGTAAAAATGATTTTGCCAACCTGGACGCGATTCCGAGCAGCGCAAATGGTGGACAAGGCTCACGACTGGATAAAAATGTTTTCCTGCATTGGCCGCAATCAAGGACGGATGATTGAGTTCATCTTGAATAAGAATGTCATATCTTTGGAGTCGGACAGCTTGCTGTCCGGTGCGGGAGCGAGCTCCCGGACTCCATAAACGGAACCAAAAATTATCGGTGAGATGTACGGCATAATTTCGCCAGGGCAGGCTGATGATCTCAACTGTTTCGCCTTGTCCGCGCAAATATTCGACCAGTTTACGATCATACAAATATCCGCCGCTCAATGTGTCGAGCGAGCCGTAAATGACGAGACCGATGTTCATCAAGTTTTAAAGTTTGAAGGTTGGAAAGTTTGAACGTTCCAACTTGCTAACTTTTCAACCTGTCAACTTGATAGGCTGCCCAGGCGTTCTCATGTTCCCACAGCACGACTTTGAGTGAGCTGATATTTTCCGCTTTGATTCTTTCGCTGAGCGAGGTGGCAAGGATGCGTGAAAAATGCTCGATGCTTGGATTCAACCCTGCAAATTCTGGTTTGTCGTTCAACATTTGCTCACGATAATAGCTGACGATTTCATCCAGATGTTTTTCAACATCCACAATGTCACACAGATAACCATGCTGATCGAGTTGTTCCCCTTTGAGTCGCAATTCGAGAATGTAATGATGTGAGTTTGGAAAATTTTCCGGGCCCCAGTCTCCGCCGATCAGAAAATGGCGGGCGATAAATTCGCGGTGGACGGCAAGTGTGTACATTTCAGTTCTCCGGTTTCAAGTGTCAGGTTTCAGGTGTAATTGAAGATAATTTGAATCGTCTCATGTGGATTTTTATCAAGCAAATCGTAAGCCTTACTGGCTTCTTCGATTGGAAAGCGGTGCGTGATCCACTTTTCGGGTTTGATCCTATCCAAAGCCTTCCAGGCCACATCGAAGCGGCGCGACTTGTCCCAGCGCGCGGACAACTCCGGTGCGATGGTGCTGACTTGTGACGAGATCAATTTGATGCGCGAATGATGAAAGCTGTGACCGAGGTCAATGGGTGCGCGTTTCTCTCCGTACCATGAACCGATGACCACGCGGCCTGAAAAACGTGTGAGCACAATTGCGTCGTTGAGGGCGGAGGGGGAACCGCTCAGTTCGAGAGTCAAGTCTGCGCTGCCGCCGAGATATTTTTTGACTTGTTCATGGAAATCGGATTGATCGGGATCGAGCTTTATAACCTTTGACTCTTGACCTTCAACTTTCAACGCATTTCGCCGCAGTTCATAACAATCTGCCGCGATCAAGCATTCAAGCGGAAATTCGCTGAGCAGGGAAGCTGTCAATAAACCGATCACACCTTGACCCAAAACCAAAACGCGCTCACCGAGAATCGGCGCGGCGTCTTGCACAAGATTAACCGCCGTTTCCATGTTTGGAAGAAAGCCAGCAGTTTCAGGTGAAATGTTTTCAGGGATTGGAATCAGGCAATCGCTGGTGGTGACGAAGTGAGTCGTGTGGGGTTGGAAAGAAAAAATTAAACGGCCAGCCCATTCCGGGTCGACGCCAGAGCCGAGTTCGATTACGCGTCCGACACAGGCGTAGCCATAAGCAGTCGGGTAGTGGAGTCCGCTGCTAATCGAGTCAACTGAATTCGTATCTTGTGGAAATTGTCCGCGATAGATGAGCATCTCTGTCCCGGCGCTGATGGCAGAGCAGATCGTCTCTACCAAAACATCATCCGCGCCGAGAGCAGGCAAAGACTCCTGACGGAGTTCCACCTGTCGCGGCGCGGTAAAAGTCACGGTGTTACTAAATTTCATGAACCCATTTTACCCCCTCGACAAAAATTATTGCGGCTTGTTTGACCACAAGGCCCAAAGCAGAATGATCTCTGTGATCTTGGCCGGGATACCGTACATCGAGTCGTAACCAAAG
>JAKAMM010000382.1 GCA_021812905.1 Chloroflexota bacterium
ACTTCGACGACCTGACCAACCTGTACGATGCAGCCCGGATGCGCCACACGTCCCCAGGAAAGTTCGGAGATATGGATCAGACCTTCGACACCGCCGAGATCGACAAACACACCAAAATCCGTGACATTGGTCACGGTGCCCTTCACCCGCTCGCCTGCGTGCAACGAATGAAATAATTCCGTGCGTTTCCCAGGCTCAACCTGTGCAGCGCGTTCTGAAAAAACGATCCGTCCGTCTTCAGGCACGCATTCGATTATTTTCAGCCTGAGCGCCCGTCCAATGTAGGACTCCATACATTTCTCGCGATCAGGTGCATCACTCTGCCCGGCCATCTCGGTCAAATGCGAGAAAGGCACAAAGCCATATAATCCTTCGCCTTCGACCAGCAACCCGCCCCGATTGCTTCCGGTCACATTCAGGCTTACGATCTGATCATTTAGATACAGCTCTTTAACCTGCGCCCAATTTGGCGGAGTTTTATGCGGCTCTGCTGTCCGGATGTCCGCCTTCGCTTCAGTCCGGAGCTCGGGCCGGGTCTGCGAATAAGAAGCCAGGTGTGTACCGAAACGTCCCTCCTCCGCCAGAACCGATTCCCACCAGCCATCATCCACGACGGGCATTGAATTTTCGGAAGCGCTTTTTGGATTAACCATAACAACCTACCCTTCCCATTACCTCGTTTCTGATTCCATCTGCAGGATGGATTTTGCAACTGCTTCAACCGCTACACGTTGCTTACGATATAAATCCGCTTCGGACATGGCCAGCCTGCCTGCCACATCACGCACTTTACGTCCTTCGATAAATTTCATTTCAAGAATATTGTATAAGATCCATTCGGTTGTGAAGCGCCGTTCGCCCTCCGGCCGCACCTGATCCACTGCCTTGCGAAGAAGCGCACGCAAAGCATTTGGAGTATTACCATCATGATCACGAGCAAGTTCCTGCACCACGCGCAGCCGTATGAGCGGACTATTCGTCAGTTTGGGACCGCCCCAATAATGTGTAAGCGCATCCTTCACCCAATCCGCCAAGTCTGATTCGGGCGGCAGAGTTTCTGTCATTATGCTGGCGCGTGAATCATACCGACTCGCGGCGCGCATACGCTGGATCAAATCCACCTGCGGCTGGATATCCTGCAATGAACGGAAGACGCGCTGCTGCAGTATGCGGTCTTCCAAAGCCAAACCGGCACGGTCCGCCAAGAGCCAGAGCGCCTCACGCTGTTCGCTTTCCATGGCTTGTTCCGTGCGGCGGGCTACACCCAATAATCCGAGCAGCGGCGGGACTTCGTCTCGATCCATGTCGCTGCGTTTGCGCCGATGAAGCGGTAAAACCCAGAATTTTCCCCACGAAAACTCATGGTGGTCGCCGCCGTTTCCATTGCCCAATATTTCAAGCACACTGGAAAGTCCGCCCTGATCGATCAGTGAGCGATTGCCAGCCATGACGATCAAGGATAAATCCGACTCATCCAATGCAGCAATGAATGCGGAAGGCGATTGCAAATGATCGCGGACTGCAGCCAACACGGCCTCCAGGAATTGCTGCAAGTCGCTCTGGGTTAGAAGACGTTCCTCCACGTTCTGAAAGAATTGCAATTCAGCGCGATCCCGGCCAAAGAAGAGGTAGCGCTCCCATAATGGAAAGAACAAGGTAATGGCATGTTCGAAGAGCAAGACCGTCGCCACCATGGTCAGCGGAACAAAGGCTGAATATTCATTGCCCACCAGCACGCCCGCGCGCCGGACAATGGTCATTAATCCAAGCGCCAGGGAGGCGGTCACGGGGCCGCGCATGATCCATTTGAAAAGGCGACTCTTCACCACGCGGTCAGGCCATGATACGCCAAAAAAGGCGACCGCATACGCCATGACAACCACCAGTCCGCCCACCAGGATATTAATAACAGTAGCCACAATCCAGAACGTGAGCGGGTATTGGGCTGCGATTGAATAGCCGTAAAGCAGGTAAGGATACGAACCCAAGGCGGGAGCAGTTGCGCCAGCCATTAAATACAACATGCGGCGGCGGCCCGAACGCGTCAACATGCGCGAATAGGCACGTGAAAAATTGACGCCCGCCCAAATCATGGCGGCTACGTAGTAAACGGTAAAAGCCTCGGCCCAAATAGTCCGCTGAAGGTGAGGAGCCGGCTGCCCGTCCGGGACGAGCGGGCCGAGGAGATAACCGAAAGCCAATAGAAGCAGGAACCCGGCTGAAATGACGTACATGAATCGCACCGCGAACCGGCGGCGTCCACGCGAAGGACGGCCGGCCGTCACGAGAACAGCATCTGAAAGGTGAAGGTAAGCGGCCGGCAGGAAAATGATCCCAAGCCATTGCAGGCGCAGAAGCGCATCAATCCCCCACTCAGGAACGGTTTTGTTCTGCAAAGCTTCTGTGGTGAACACCACTACAACGCACAGCAGAATGAGCGCAAACGAACGGGCTACGCGGTCACGTAAATTAAAAGATAGGGAATATAAAAACAACGAGAAAGCCGTAATGGCGATTCCCGCCGTCAGGATCTGATTGATGACCTTGATCCCCGCCAATAAGCTTTCGACCCAACCGTTAAACATACAGCCTTCCCAGGCAATCCGTTATTTCAGTGCCCTCACAAAGAATAGAGCCACGTCTTGCGATTGATAATAATGGTCATTATACCCGCAGAATTCGTAGCCATGCTTCTGGGCCAGGCGAATTGCGGGATGATTTTTGGATTGCATTTCAAGGAATAACCTGCGGTGTCCGCGCGCGGAAGCCCATTCGTGCGCGGCAGCGAGGAGAGCGTCTGCCACCCCGCGGCGTCTCCACTCCGCGGCCACGACCAGATCGGTTATCCAGGCGGACGAGTCCGGATTCTCCGTCAGGCGAAGGTAACCAACCGGTTCATTTCCGGAATCGGCGGCGAACATCATCG
>JAKAMM010000022.1 GCA_021812905.1 Chloroflexota bacterium
GTCGCATACACTTCGCGGGGTGACCGGTCTTGAAATCGCTCGCTGTTGAGTTCCTGGCGAACTTTGATTTTCTCAGCCTCGCTGATGGCGCGTGGTGAAATCTTTGGAATGGTTCGCTCCGGTCGTTTCGTCCGCGCGAGATAGAGACTGCTCCTCGGCACGATCAAAGCCGCGCATGCCGCTTGTACTCCTATACTCTTTCCAAATACTTCTGCAGACTGCATTAAGAGTCCTTGCTCTGGTCGTTGTCTGCGAGGGGCACCCCAAGCAGCCGCGCAACTTTTTTTTGGACCTCAATAATTAATTCAGCGCGTTCCAGCTTCTCTTGCAGCCGTTTGTTCTCTCGTTGCAGGCGCGCTAACTCAACCGCGTTGGCGTCTACCTTTGGTCCGCGCCGATGTTCCGACAATCCTGTCAGACCACCCCGTTCACGCTGCTCCCGCCACTTGCTCACCAATGATGAATACAGCCCTTCCCTTCGTAGCAGCGCTCCAACCTCGCCTTTGCCTTTGCACTCATCCACTTCACGCAAAATACGCAACTTGTACTCCGCCGGATGTTGGCGACGTTTGGCCTTGGCTATCACTTCGGTCTGTGTTCCTGCTTCTTCCGACTTGCCGTTCTGTTCTTGAGACATGCCTTTTCTCCTGCGCCCTGCACACTAAACTATTGGCTATGAGTGTCTCATCATTATAGTCACAGAGGGACTCGCGATGAAAGACTGCCATGAATGATAGCCAGTGAGTTGATATTGATTTGTGCCTCGTCTTCTCCATATTCGGCATGGAAGTGAGGCGGATTATGCTCGTCATAATACATGTAGATGACAATGCCATAAAAGCGGCAAATCTCAGGCATGGACGCTGTCTTCTTTGAGTGCGGGAAATAATTCCTCGGGCGTCTTGCCCGTCAGTTTCAAGTAGAGCGAAACTGCGTCAATGTCAATCTCGTCTGGCCAGACCAGCCGCCTGCCGTTTTCAATTGAAACGTTCTTGAAATTCTCGTATTTATTCCAGGATGCGAAAACGCCTTTGCCAGCGAGATGGGAAAGGTCAACACTACCTGCGGAATTATCAGCAAATTTGAGCCAGATTTTGTAGTCATCCAGCGGTCGCGCTTCTAAAATTCTCGGTGTGGTCATCGGATTTTCCTCATTGACATTGGAGAACATTCGATAATCTTATTATACAGCAAGTGTCGCGCAGAATTGGGCAGTCGTTTGGGGAGCGTTATCCCCGCTATATGTTCTCCCTCCTCGCTTCACACCCAATTCACAGCCCAAATCTATACTTCCGTTCATAATTCACAAAAGGAGTGAAAATGAACGAAAAAATTTGGTTACGAATCTTGGCCGCTCTAGTGTTGATCGCCGCGATTGCAGGCATCGCCTTCTTCGCTTATCAGGCTGGCGTCGTGCACGGCTCGCCGGTCACGGTCCAGGCCCCGGCGGGGCAGTCTGCGCCCGCGCTATATCCGTATTATGGGATGCCTTTTGGTTATGGTATGCGCGGAGCTTTCTTCCCATTTTGGGGCTTTGGCTGCTTTGGCCTGTTGATCCCGCTCTTCCTGTTCTTTCTGGCGATGCGCGCCTTCCGCTTTATGATCTGGGGTCCGCGCTGGGGCATGGGACGTCACATGCACGGCCACTGGCACGGTGAAGATGGTGTCCCGCCGATGTTCAAGGAAATGCACGATCGCGCTCATGGACAGCCGGCCGAAGACAAGAAAGAATAAGCACGTATAATTGGCTTGCTGTCATTGCGAGGGCGGTGGTTGAGTAGGCGGTGTTAGTCCGCTGTATCGAAACCCCGCCCGCCTGTCCCGGTGTTTTTCCGGGGAAGCAATCTCCTCATTCGCGAGGGGATTGCTTCCCGAAGGCTCGCAATGACATAATCAAATTATGAAAACCATCCTCGTTGTTGACGACGAACCCAAGATCACTCAACTCGTGCGCGATTATCTCGAGCGCGCGGGTTTTGGCGTTCTCATCGCGTACGATGGCAAGTCGGCGCTCTCGCACGCGAAAACCGACAGGCCTGACATGGTCGTTCTCGATCTCGGCCTGCCGCAAATGGACGGTCTCGATTTCACCCGCGAGTTCCGCAAAACGTCCAACGCGCCCATCATCATGCTCACGGCCCGCTCCGAAGAATCCGATAAACTTATCGGTCTCGAACTCGGCGCAGACGATTACATGACCAAGCCGTTCAGCCCGAAGGAATTGGTTGCCAGAGTCCGTGTGGTGTTTCGACGGATCGAGAATGCGACCACGTCAACTTCAGATATTATTCGCATCGCCGATCTGACTCTCGATATTCCGCGTCTGCGCGTGACTTCGAGCGGACGCAGCCTCGAAGAGCTGACTCCCACCGAATTCGAACTATTGGCCGTGTTGGCGCGTCAACCAGGGCGCGTCTTCACGCGCGCTCAACTTTTGGACGCAATCCATGGCGTGGCGTTTGAATCTTATGAACGTGCCATTGACGCGCACATCAAAAATATCCGCCGCAAGATCGAAGTCAAAGCCAGTGAACCGAAATATATCCTCACGGTTTACGGCGTGGGTTATAAATTTTCGGATAAATAGAAACTGCTTCCAGCGCCGTCCTCGGCGCTGGACTCGCCGCCGAGACGGCGGCGTGAGCATTTTGTGAATCGGTAAATATCATGAAACATCGCTTTCGCTTTTCCGAACACGAACGCCCGCCGTGGTGGCCTGAGAACGAAGAATGGCCGCCGCGTGATCGTCGTCACTGGCGGCGGATGGGCAGGCGCAACCCATTCTTCCGCAGGCTGGGATGCCTGTTCGTTGTATTTAATTTATTCAGCTTTGTCGTCTTCCTTGCCATCGTCGGTTTTGTTCTACACCTTTTTGGAATTCTCCATTTTTCTTTTGACCAATTTCAATGGGCGCCTGCGCTCGTTGGGATCTTTTTTGCTTTTGTCGTGGCGGCGTTGGTGATAGCAGGTTTGAATTTGCGACGCATGTCCACGCCGATTGATGATTTATTGGCGGCATCCAACCGCGTGGCAGAAGGGGATTACTCGGCACGTGTGGCCGAGCAAGGCCCGCCCGAAATCCGCTTGTTGATGCGAGCGTTTAATTCGATGACGGAACGTTTGCAAGTTGATGATTCTCAACGACGCGCCATGCTGGCCGATATTTCGCACGAACTCCGCACGCCGCTGACGGTCATCCAGGGAAACGTCGAAGGCATGTTGGATGGCGTGTATCCTGCTGATGAAAAGCAACTCAAGTCCATTTTGGAAGAGACACAAATCCTTTCGCGTCTGGTGGATGATTTGCGGACGCTCGCTCTCGCCGAAAGCGGCGCACTGCAACTCAAGCGCGAGCCGACCGATCTGGCTTTGTTGATCCGTGAGGTTGCTTTGTCGCTTCAATCTCGTGCGGATAATTCTGGCGTAAAACTTGAATTATCTTTGGAAAATGTTTCTGCGTTGGAAATAGATCCGGCGCGTATTCGCGAAGTGTTGTCCAACTTGATCGGTAACGCGTTACGCTATTCGCCGCGCGGGGGCGTGGTCAAAATTAATTTAACGGAGTCCGCTGTGGGCAGGGAAGGAAGCGTGCGAGTCTCCGTCGAAGATAACGGGCCGGGAATCGCATCCGCTGACTTGCCGCATATTTTTGATCGGTTTTATAAATCCGGCGATTCGGGCGGGATGGGGCTGGGGCTTTCGATTGCAAAATATCTGGTCGAGGCGCACGGAGGAAAAATTTCTGCCGAGAGCGATTTTGGGAAGGGAACACGGATTTCTTTTTCGCTCCCTCAGTAATTCTCTGGTAAAATATGCGCCTGTGGATTTCAGCTTTCGAGCGTGCGTCCTTTCACGCACCCCTCCTCTCTCGTTTGCATGAGCCAACTAAAATAGAAAATAATTTGAAGGAGAACGTTCTCGATGGTTCGTATTCGTTTTCGCCGTATTGGCTTGAAGGGCCAGCCTTCCTACCGCATTGTTGCGGCTGATAAGGAAGCTCCCCGCGATGGCCGCTTTCTCGAAATTTTGGGTTTCTATAACCCGCGCACCAATCCCTCGACTCTGACCGTTAAAGAAGATCGGGTCTATCACTGGATGCAGAACGGCGCTCTGCCGACTGAATCAGTGGGCATGGTTTTCAAGAGCGCGGGAATCCTTGATCGCTTCGAACGCCTTAAAAAAGGCGAGGCGGTCGAGGCGCTTTTGCAGGAAGCGGCAGAGGCCGCTACAAAGCGCGTCGCTTCCGTCAAGACCCACAAGGATTAAATTCTTAGCTGAGGCATTATGAAAGACCTGATCGAATTCATCGCCAAGTCGCTGGTTGAGCACCCGGAGCAGGTCGAAGTTCAAGAATATGGGAACGGCGATCACATCCGCGTTGAGCTGAGCGTGGCCAAAGATGATATGGGCCGCGTGATCGGCAAGGGCGGAAAAGTTGCCAATTCCATTCGCGCCATCTTGAGAGTAGCCGCCGAACGTGAAGGCAAACAAATTACTCTCGATGTGGTTGAGCCACAATAATGCCTCCCAAAAAATTATCTAGCAGCGCTGGGTCAGGCTCGCCGTCCACTGGCGAGCCTGTCTATTTAGCTATCGGTCACTTGCGTCGTCCGCATGGCGTGCATGGCGAGATGGTGATGGAAGTCCACACGGATTTCCCGGAGCGCATCAAAAAAGGCGTGAAAGTTTTTGTGGGCGAGTCGCACGATGCGATGGTCATTGACGGGGCGCGTTTTCACAACGAGGGCTTGATCGTAAAATTTCACAGCGTGGATACGCCCGAAGATGCGGGACGCCTTCGCAACCTGTGGGTGTATGTCGCCAGCGCGGATCGTCCGCCTTTGGCTGAGGGTCAGTATTATTTTCATGAACTGATCGGACTTCAAGTGGTGGACGAGAAGGATGAGCCAATCGGTGAGTTGACCGAAGTGATGGAAACGGGCGCAAACAATGTGTACGTGGTGACGCGCGCCGATGGAAGCGAAGTATTATTGCCCGCCATTCCTTCGGTCATTCTGGACGTGGAAATGGGCCGCCGTTTAATGCGCGTTCATCTGCTCGAAGGGCTGTAACCAGAACCGCAGATAACAGTTATACTTTTCTCATGGATCAAAAACGCTACTGGGTTGGATTTAATCTCGCGCGCGGGATCGGGGCAGTTCGTCTGCAGGCCCTGATCCAATATTTTGGCGACGCTGAGTCTGCATGGCAGGGTTCGCCGGATGAATTGCGCGCCGCAGGATTGGGACCGAAGGTTGTTGAGCGTTTTCTCGAAATTCGTAAATCTGTTGATCTTGATAAACTGTGGGATAAGATCGCCGCGCAAGACATTCAGATCCTGACGTGGAGCGATGAGAATTATCCGCCGCGCTTGAAAGAGATCGAACAGCCGCCGCCCGTTTTATATGTGCGCGGTGATATATTGACCGAAGACCATTTCGCAGTGGCGATTGTCGGCACGCGTAAAGTCACACCTTATGGGCGTCAGGTCACGGAAGAGTTATCCGCATTTCTGGCGGCGAATGGAATCACGGTGGTCAGCGGTCTGGCGCGCGGTGTGGACGCGGTGGCGCATTCAGCGGCGTTGAAAGCCGGCGGGCGAACGGTAGCTGTTTTGGGGTCCGGTGTGGATCGTTTTTATCCGCCTGAGAATCGCGCATTGGCCGAGCAAATGATGTCGCGCGGCGCAGTCGTCAGCGATTATCCGGTTGGTACTGCGCCGGAGAGCGGTAATTTCCCGCCGCGTAATCGAATTATTTCCGGCTTGTCCATGGCGGTGGTGGTGATCGAAGCAGGCGAGACCAGCGGCGCTCTGATCACGGCTGAGTTTGCAGCCGAGCAAGGACGTGAAGTTTTTGCTGTGCCGGGTAGTATACTTGCGCCGCAAAGCAAGGGTACGAACAAGTTGATACAAAATGGCGCCTTGCCTTTGCTTACACCGCAGGATATTATGCAAGCCCTGAACCTGACGCGCGTGGGCGAACAAAAAGCCGCCCGTAAGATTTTGCCCGCCGACGCGGTCGAAGCGCAACTGTTGAATTTGCTGAACAATGATCCTATCCACGTGGATGAAATTCGCAATCAGACTGGTTTGCCCGTCGAGAAAGTTTCCGCGGCTCTGGTAATGATGGAACTCAAAGGCATGGTGCGTCAGGTGGGCGGGATGCATTATGTTGCAGTTCGTGAGGTACAATCTGGCTACTCGATTTGATCGGGAACACGACATTTTTTTCAAAGGTTGACATGAACGAGCATACCTATGCAGTCATCATGGCTGGCGGAGGCGGGACGCGTTTATGGCCTGTCTCGCGAAAGAACAGTCCCAAACAACTTTTGCCTTTGCTCGGCGAAGAGACGTTGTTTCAGAGCACAGTCAACAGGTTGACGGATATGTTTCCGTCGGAACGCATTCTGGTGGTGACGGTGGCGGAGCAGGCGAGTGAGATGCAAAAGCAGGTGCCGTCCATTCCGCTTGAAAATTATTTGATCGAACCTGCGCCGCGCGGCACAGCTTCTGTTGTTGGTTTGGCCGCGGCGATTTTGAAAAAACGCGATCCCGAAGCTGTGATGGCGATCCTGCCGTCGGATCATTTTATTCGCAACCGTGACTTGTTCCATTACTTGTTGCGAACAGCTTTTAATATCGCCAGCCAGAATTATCTGGTGACTCTTGGGATCACGCCATTGCATCCGTCTACGGCGTACGGTTATATTCAGCAGGGCGAGTCGCTGGATGGCGATTTCATGTACCCGGCTTATAAAGTGCGGCGTTTCAAGGAAAAACCGGACGAAAAAACCGCCCAGGAGTTTTTACGGTCGGGGGATCATTCCTGGAACAGCGGCATGTTCGTCTGGCGGGCAGACGCGATCCTGGCTGAGATCAATAAGCAGATGCCCGTGCTTGCCGATACTCTGAATAAGATTTCCGCAACATGGGACACGCCCAATCGGGATGAAACGTTGAAGGCATTGTGGCACGACCTGAAAGTCGAGACGGTTGATTATGCCGTCATGGAAAAGGCCGAGCGTGTGGCGGTATTGCCTGCCGGCGGGCTGGGCTGGAGCGATGTCGGCGCGTGGGATAGTCTGTTTGATGTGTTGTTTCCTGATATGCACGGCAACGTTGCGGTAAACTCTCAGCACCTTGCGCTGGAAACGCGGAACACATTGTTGTATGGGAAAAACCCGGAGCGCCTAATCGTCACTATTGGTCTTGACGATATGGTGATTGTGGATGTGGACGATGTACTTCTCGTCTGCAAAGTGGATCAGGCACAAAAAGTACGCGAAGTAGTGGAACATTTGAAGAAACATCGTCAAGAGAATTATCTTTAGAAATTCCCTCACTTGTAAAAACCTTCGTTGTGGAAAACAGAAGGTGGGTGAGGAGCGGAGAATAAATGGAAGCGTATTGCATGAAGTGCAAGTCCAAGCGTGAAATGAAAGATCCTGTGGCCGCGTTCAATGCCAGGGGTTCTGCGGTGACGCTTGGAACTTGCCCGGTCTGTGGAACAAAACTTTATCGCATGGGCAAAACGCCTGCCCATGATGGAATGGCGCCGCCTGAAAAGCCTGTCAAAGTGGAGAAGCGCGATGGAAAGCTGGTGATCGTCGAATCTCCGGCCAAGGCCAAAACGGTGGGACGTTTTCTCGGCAAAGGCTACACGGTCAGGGCCTCGGTGGGACACGTGCGCGATCTGCTGCGTTCACAACTTTCTGTGGATGTGGAGAATAATTTCGAGCCAAAGTATCGCGTTCCCAATGAGAAGAAAGAAGTCGTTAAAGAGCTCAAGAAGCTGGCGAAGACTGCCAATGAAATCTATCTCGCAACCGACCCCGACCGCGAAGGCGAATCCATTTCGTGGCATTTGGTCGAGGCTGCGGAGATCGAACCGGCGCGGGCCAAACGTGTGGTCTTTCATGAAATCACCGAACCTGCCATCAAGGAGGCTTTTTCGCATCCACGCAGCATTAACATGGACCTGGTCAATGCCCAGCAGGCGCGGCGCGTGCTGGATCGCCTTGTCGGTTACAGCATCAGCCCGATTCTGTGGGAGAAGGTGCGAAGCCGCCTCTCGGCCGGACGCGTTCAATCGGTGGCGCTCCGTATCATTGTCGAGAGGGAACGGGAGATCGAAGAATTTATCCCGGTCGAATATTGGACGATTGGCGCTGAGTTCAAACCCGAAGGGCTCAAGTCCACCTTTATCACCAAGCTGGCGCGGATCGATGACAAAGAACCGGAATTGCCGGATGAGGCAGCGGTCAAACCGATTTTGGCGGACTTGGAAACTGCCGCGTTCGTAATCACAAAAGTCAAACGCGGCGAACGTCGACGCAAACCCTCGGCGCCGTTCACGACTTCGACTCTGCAACAGGAGGCTTCACGCAAACTCGGCTTCACGGCCAAGCGCACGATGGCCCTGGCGCAGGGACTCTACGAAGGCCAGGATGTGGGCGAGGGCGGCGCAACCGGTTTGATCACTTACATGCGTACCGACTCGACCAATGTATCAGAGATCGCGCAGAAAGACGCGCGCGATTATGTTTCAGGAAAGTATGGCGCGGCTTATTTACCCGCTGAGCCGCCGCAATATAAAACAAAATCCATGGGTGCGCAGGAAGCGCACGAAGCCATTCGTCCAACTTCCGTGCCGCGTGAACCGGAAAAGGTCAAGGCGTTTCTTGAGCCGGCCATGTTTAAACTTTATAACTTGATCTGGCAGCGTTTCGTTGCTTCGCAAATGGAAGCTGCAGTGTACGATACATTGCAGGTTGAGGTTACTGGAAAAACATCGGCGCACGAATATTTGTTACGTGCTTCAGGTTCGGCAGTGAAATTTGCCGGCTTTTTAGTGGTTTATGAAGAAGCCAGGAATGAAGATATAAAATCAGAAGACGACGACAACGTTCGCATTCCGGCTGGCGTGGCTGAGGGTCAGAAGCAGCATTTGGTTCATCTGATCCCGGAACAGCATTTCACGCAACCGCCGCCGCGCTTCTCTGAAGCATCACTTGTGCAGATACTTGAAGAGAACGGCATCGGACGTCCGTCCACGTACGCACCGACCATTTCAACCATCCAGCAGCGCGGTTACGTGGAGCGCATGGATCGCCGCCTCATGCCGACTGAAATCGGCGTACACGTCAACGATTTGATGGTGCAATATTTCCCCGAAGTTGTGGACGTCAGCTTCACGGCTCACATGGAAGATGATCTTGATAAAGTCGCTTCGGGTGAAATGCTCTGGACGGCTGCGATGCGCGAATTTTATGGGCCGTTCTCCGAGAAGGTGCAAAAGGCCCAGGCCGAGATGCCCGTTACAAGGTCTGGCCCGGAGCCGATTGGCAGAGCCTGCCCGGAGTGCGGCAAGGAGCTTGTCATTCGCTACGGACGCTTCGGTAAATTTATATCCTGTTCAGGTTTCCCCGAATGCCGTTATACTGAACCGTGGCTTGAGAAGATTGGCGTAACCTGCCCGAAAGACGGCGGCGAACTGGTCGAGCGCAAGACGCGCAAAGGCCGCACGTTTTTTGGATGCATTAATTATCCGAATTGCGAATTCACATCTTGGAAGAGACCGCTGGCACAACCGTGTCCAAAATGTCAGGGCTTGCTGGTGATTGCCAGCAAACGCGAAGCGCAATGCACCAATTGCCAAGAGAGTTTCCTGTTGGAAGAGATCGTTCCAGAATCCGCAGTGGAATAAAAAAGGTTTTGTAGTTTCGCCGGGATTCAGTATAATCAGGTCAGATAAACCGAAGGAGCGCTCATGACTTCTCTGCTTGATATCCTAAAAAAACCTGTGGTTGTGGCTGTATTGGCCGTGCTGGGCGGGCTTGTACTTGGCTTGATCTGGGCCTGGGGAGTTCAGCCTGCGATGGTCACAAATACGACGCCGGAGGTCATGCGCGCCGACTTGCAGGAAGATTACATGCGCATGATGATTGACTCCTTCCGCGTCAATCGGGACCCGAATCTGGCTTCCCAACGATGGAACGATCTCGGCCCTGCAGCCGCTCCGATGTTCACTTTGGTTCAGAAGAATCCGAATGGGATCGATCCGGCGGTCATTGATGCTTTCGGCCAGGTTATTAAGACTGTCAAGGGGCCGGATGCGCTTGTGCCGTCCGGGCCGATATCATCCATGCCCCCTGCGAGTAGCACATTCACTGGCTCAATGATTTTGTATGGGGCGATTGCGGTGATCCTGCTGGTAGCTGCCGTGGCCGCTTTCATCTTCATGAGACGTTTGCTTGGCAAGCGTTCAAGCGGCGGAGTTACGCCGACCATGCAAATGGTTGAGATCAACAAGGAAGCCGCCAAGAACCAGACCAACTTCGAGTCGATGGGCGTGGCGCCGCCCATCACGCAGAACATGACGACCTATCTGCTCGGCGATGATCTGTATGATGAATCGTTCAGCATTGACATGCCGAATGGCGATTTTCTCGGCGAATATGGCGTAGGCGTTTCTGAGAGCATTGGCGTGGGTGACCAAAAGAAGGTCACTGCCCTGGAAATCTGGCTCTTCGATAAAAACGATATCAAGACTGCCACAAAAGTTCTGATGAGCGCACATGCCTTTGTCGACGCAGGCATCCGCGCCCGGCTTGAAGCGAAAGGCGAACTGATTCAAGTCGAGCCGCAGAAGCAGGTGATGCTTGAGACGGAGACCTTGCAATTATTGGCGACCGTTGTCGATCTGCAATATGGGAACGGCTCCATGCCCGATAAAAGTTACTTTGAGCGTTTGACTTTGGAACTGGCCATCTGGCCGAAAACAAATTAAGTTGGATAAATAAAACGGGCTGGCAAATTTGCCAACCCGTTTTCATTTCCTGTCCATTTTTTCGCAGAGTGCGGCGGTGCTTATTCGATCTTTAGGATCTTGAGTTTGATTCTGCCCCCCGGTGTTTCCGCTTCAACCATGTCCCCGATCTTGTGATCCATTAGGGCCCGGCCGATGGGCGACTCGTTGGAAATCCGCCCGTTGCGTGGGTCGGCTTCGCGCGCGCCGACAACGTGATAGGTCTCAGGCGAGAAACTTCCTTCCTGGATCGTCACGTAGTTGCCAACGCTGACAACCGTGCGGTCAACGTTCTTTTCAATGGTTACCACGTTGCGCAGCAGAAACTCGATTTCCTGGATGCGGCCTTCGAGAAAGCCCTGATCTTCCTTGGTTTTGTGATAATCGGCGTTCTCTGAAAGATCGCCCATTTGAATGGCAGAACGCAGGCGCACAGAAATTTCCTGGCGTCGGGGACCTTTCAGTTCTTCAAGCTCGGCTTTGAGTTTGGCTTCGCCTTCGGGGGTTAGGTAAGTGGGTTCAGACATATTACATTCCTAAGGTTTTTCTGATGGATTGAACAACTTCTGATGTTCTTCGATCGCGAAGCGATCGGTCATTCCGGCAATGTAGTCGCATATTGTACGCTCCAGCCCGCGTTTGTCAATGAAAATTTGTGCCGTATCGGGCAGGATGGCCGGCTCGGCCTTGTAGGCGTTGAACAAATCTGAGATCACGCGCTCGGCTTTGACAGCCATGCGCACCACGCGATAGTGGCTGTACATATTCTTGTACAGAAAATCCTTCAGCTCGCGGTTGCGGCGCTGGACATCCTCGCTGTAGCCAATAACATTTGTTTTCATCTTCTGCAGATCAAGCGCAGATTTTGCGCCGCTGTCCTTCAAGCGTCTATCCGTTGATTCGATCATATCCGTGACCATCATGCCAACCAGTTGGCGGATCATGCGATGGCGTTCGAGGTCGTCGAGCGTTGGCCCAACCCACTTGAAGGTTTCGCGCAGGATTTCCCATAAAGCGATGCCATCCAGCATTTGGGGTGTGATCATGCTGGAGCGAAGACCATCATCCAGATCATGGGTGGTGTATGCCATTTCATCTGCAACATTGCAGATCTGCGTTTCAAGATTGCCGCGCAGACTTGGATCGTAATCGTGCGCATCGGAAATATCATATTCCGATTCGTGCTTGACCATGCCTTCGCGCACTTCCCATGCCAAGTTTAGGCCGGGGAATTCGGGGTAACGTTGTTCGAGTTCGGTGACGATACGAAGCGACTGTTTGTTGTGGTCGAAGCCGCCGAAGTCTTTCATCAGGCGGGACAAAGCGACTTCGCCGGAGTGGCCGAAGGGTGAGTGGCCGAGATCGTGTGCGAGACAAATAGTCTCAACCAGGTCTTCGTTGCCGCCCAGGGCGCGCGCCAGGGTGCGTCCGATCTGCGTGACCTCGAGCGTGTGGGTCAGGCGGGTGCGGAAGTAATCGCCTTCAAAATTTATGAAGACCTGCGTCTTGTATTCGAGTCGGCGGAAGGCTGTGGTATGGATGATACGGTCGCGGTCGCGTTGGAAGGCTGTGCGGTATTCAGGCTCCTGGTCGAGATAAGCGCGGCCCTTGCTGTCCCTGCTGCGCACGCCGTAAGGAGCCAGCGCTTTGTCTTCCAACTCTTCCAGTTTTTGGCGGTCGAAAAACATGGTTGACCTTTCTAAGCATTACGTCATTGCGAATGAAGCCATCTCGGTTCGAAAGAGACTGCCACGCCACCTGCGGTGGCTCGCAATGACGTTGACTTGTGGGGCGAGAGGGGGTCGAACCCTCAAGGTATTTCTACCGGCGGATTTTAAGTCCGCTGCGTCTGCCGATTCCGCCATCGCCCCGGAGAAGCCAATTGTAACGCAGGACGCACTATCGTCAAGGCGGGGATGCGCGGATTTGGAAAAAATTGTTTTGACGGGAGCCGCTTCGAGGTCCGGGTCGGAAGCGTAGACCTATTTCGCGTGCTTGTCCAATCTGATGGCGCTGTCGCGGGCGGTGACATATTTTGTCCGCCAGTCTTTGATGATGAAGGGCAGATAAAGAATCAGGAATGTCACCACGCCAAGGATTTCCATGTAGATAATATA
>JAKAMM010000383.1 GCA_021812905.1 Chloroflexota bacterium
GGCCTTCGTACAAGCCCACAGCCATTGCATCAAGATCACGACCTGCGAGTCCGCCGTAAGTCGGGAAGCCTTCGCGCAGGATCAATTCGTTTTTGATATCCTGAAAAAGCGACTCGTCATTCAAACATAACAAACCGCCGATGTTGACAATCGCATCCTTCTTGGCGGACATGGTCATGCCGTCGGCGAGAGAAAACATTTCGTGCGCGATGTCTTTAACAGACTTCGACTCGTAGCCGGGTTCACGTTGTTTGATGAAGAAGCAGTTTTCGGCGTAGCGCGCCGCGTCGATGAAGAACGGAATCTTGTATGAGTGGTAGACATCCGCAATCGCTTTGAGATTTTCCATCGAAACGGGCTGACCGCCTCCTGCGTTGTTTGTGACTGTGATCATCCCAAACGGAATAGTCGCCACCCCGACCTTTTGAATGAAGGCGCGCAACTTGTTGATATCCATGTTGCCTTTGAACGGATGCGGATTGGTGATGTCAAAGGCTTCGTCAATGACAAGGTTGGTTGGGCGTCCGCCGCGCGCACGTATGTTGGCGTCAGTGGTGTCGAAGTGCATGTTGCTTGGGACGTACATCCCGGGCTTGACGAGGCACGCGGCCAAAATATTCTCGGCGGCGCGTCCCTGATGAGTGGGGACGAAATACTTGAAACCGAAAATATCTTCGACAGCCGCCTTGAGCCGATGGAACGAACGCGCCCCCGCATACGATTCATCGCCGCGCATGATGGCCGCCCATTGTTCCTGGCTCATCGCGCCGGTGCCTGAGTCAGTCAGCAGGTCAATAAAGATGTCTTCGGCTTTCATCGAGAACAGGTTGTAACCTGCTTCTTTGAGGGACTTTTCTCTTTCGGCAGGTGGAATGAGGCGGATTGTTTCGGTCACTTTGATGCGGAAGGGTTCGGGGGGGTAATTCATGAAGTCTCCAGTTTTCAGTGGAAGAACCGTCCACGAATTTATTGCCACGAATAAACGAATGGACGCCGTTCGAGTATTCGTGGTCTTATTCGTGGATGGCCACTTTGATGCGTGATTGAATTATACTTGCGCCATCCCATCTTCAAAAGAGAGACAACCATGGCCACATCCGATAACTCCCCCGCTCCCCGCAGTAAACTTTTGCTTGCCTGGATGATCGTTTCCCAAATTGTCAGCGTCCTTGCCATTGTGGTGGCGGCGGCTCTCGCCGTGTTCGGCATCCTGCTGGACGGCTCACTCAAATTCAGTTACATCGTGATTTACGTATTACCGCTGTTGTTGCTGATTCCCATCATCGGCTCGTGGGTGGCCTTTAAGCGCCGCAACGAAAAACTCGCGTGGATTTTGACCTCGTTCCCCGTGGTCTATCTTTGCGTTGAGCTTGCGCTTGTCGTCGGCGGTTTTGTATAAGTGGAAGGCAGAATGAAGAATTTTTTTCATTCCTCATTCATCCTTCATCCTTGCTTTCTCGATCTCCGCCAGCGTTTCCTGCGCTGACTGCAAACTGGGATGACGCAGGCGCGTGAAAATCTCGACGGCGCGGCGGGACAGGGATAAGGCTTCTTGTAGGTCGGATTGCCAATCCGACTTACCGCTTTGTTTGAGCAATGCTCTGGCGATGCGGTGACAATCGTGGGCAATCAACTCCTGCCGCCCGACTTTTTCTGCCAGCGCGAGGGCTTCGCGGGCGAGGGTCTCGGTTTCTGCCCACTGCTCACGGTCGAGGGCAAGTGCTGCCAGATTACTTGTGTAATCGGCGATACCCTCTTGTTGACTAATTTTCTTTGCAATGCGCAGGGCTTCACCGTAGTCGCGCTCGGCGGCGGGGTAATCTTTGTTTTCGCGTTCTGCTTCTGCCAGGTCGTTCAGCACGCTAGCGACATCATCACTTTCAGGGGAAATGTTGCGGCATATTTCCAGCGCCTCGCTGAAGGCAACGATGGCGGCGGGATAATCTTTTCGTAGTTTGTGCCCAAGTCCGCGTAATTGGATGGCGATTGATTTATTGTTCGGCGTACTGTTTTGCCAATGTTCGGCGGCGCGGGCAGCACATGCCAGCACTTCGGCGGGCTGGTTGCGATGAGCATAAACGAACCCTGCTTCGTATGCGCGCCGCCCCGCCCCGCCCGTTCTTTATTGTTATCAGCGAGAGCGCGCGCTTCGGCTTGTTCGCAAAGCCATAACCGTTCATCCCAACGTCCAGTGAAATTCAGAAAAAACATAAGTTGGTTGCACACCGATTGCAAACGATAATTCTCACTTTGCAAGAGACGCGGCAGGGCGGCGGAGACGAAGTCCCATTCGGCATCCAGCGTGCGGAAGCCTTCGTAGTTGTCGAATCCGCCGTATTGCAGGGTGAGGGCGTAGGCGCGGTTGGTGAGGGCGTCGCCTGTTTGGGTCACGGCGTCGGGGCGGCGCGTGCGGATGAATTTCGCCGTCAGCGGGGGTAAAAAGTAGGTTTGGGCAGGTAGGTCGGAGGTCAGGATGGAGCGGTCGGTCAGGTCTTCCAGCGCGGTCTCGGCGGCGCGTTCGGGCAGGTCGGTCATGTCCGCGATCCACTTGAGTTTGGCGGGCAGGCTGAAATACGTCAGCGCGGCGAGGACTTTCGTCTCATCAGCGGTGAAAGTCTCCAGCAGGTCGCCGAAGATGTATTCGAGCGGGTCGTTGCCTTTGGGGGCTTTGTCAATGAAGGCGCAGGCTTCGGCGATGGTGCGGCACTGCGAGCCTGCCCGCCCCAACTGCCCCGCGATCCAGCGGATGAAGAGCGGGTTGCCCTGCGTGATCTCGTACAGGTCTTCGCGCTCTTTTTGGGAGGCGCGGGCGAGACGTGGATTAAAACGTGCGAGTTCTTTTATTAGTTCAAGAGCTTCATCGTGGGATAAACGGTCAAGGCGAATTATAGGATTTGCTTCTGTACGTCGTCGGGAA
>JAKAMM010000384.1 GCA_021812905.1 Chloroflexota bacterium
GCGTGTCATGGATGGATGAACATACACTTCACCCCGCAGAACCGCGCGCATGGCTGAAAGCAATTCGGCATCAGCGGCTTTTTTAAGCACATATCCGCTTGCACCTTGTTTGAGAGCCTGACGCAAATATTGCGGATCATCGTGCATGGTCAGGATGAGGATACGCGCCAATGGGACAAGTTTCCGTAAAGTGGGCAATGCATCCAGTCCGCCGAGAGCAGGCATACTTAAGTCCAGCAGGATTAAATCAGGTTGAAGTTGTTCGGCAAGGGTAAGCGTTTCGATACCGTTTGAAGCTTCGCCAACAACTTCAAATTCGTTTTGGCTGGTTAGCAGGAGGCGCAGGCCAGAACGCAGAACAGCATGGTCATCGGCAAGGAGAATGCGGGGAACGTGATTCACGATTTTGCTCCCGACACTTCATTTGCGCTCGGAGTGGGAGCCAATGGAATTTCAATAAAAACACTTGTACCATGTTCAGGGTCGGATTCGATTGTGAGGGTCCCATTCAATAGTTCTGCACGTTCGCGCATTCCGAGGAGACCGAGATGCCGTTCTCCGCGATTCGTATGGACATCAAAACCAACGCCGTCATCCTCCACAATCGTGCGAACCGTATCGCCGTGTTTCTCAACCAAGATGCTGGCAAACTTTGCGTGCGCATGGCGGGCGATATTGGTCAATGTCTCCTGAACAATGCGATACAGTGCGGTTTCCACTTCGCCTGACAATCGTTCGCTGAGTTGAATGACAACATCTAGGGGGATCTTATACCGATTTTGCCATTCGGAAGCGAGACGTTCCAAAGCAGCAGCCAGGCCGAGGTCATCCAGCACGCGCGGACGCAGGCGCATGGACAAATCGTGGACCTCGTCGAGCGTCCGCGATGCGACCTGGCGCAGGTCAGTGGCTTTCGTCTGCGAGGCGCATTGGGCGCATTGTGTTTCCATCATGCGCAGACCGACAATCAGCGAAGTCAGGCTTTGAGAAGTAGAGTCATGAAGTTCGCGTGCGATGCGACGGCGTTCATCTTCCTGTGTGCTAATCACTTTTTCCAGCAACTGACGCCGCAAAAACTCCCGTTCGCGGCGCAGTCCATCGGTGCGCGCCAACTCTTCCGTCATGATATTAAATGCATCGGCGAGATCACCGAGCTCGTCATTTGCCCAACGTGTAACGCGTGGGGAAAAATCACCTTTGGCCACAGCTTGTGTTGCATTTGCAAGAACAAGAATGGGGCGCGTCAGGATCCATGTCAACAACGCCGCGACCAGTATGCCTATTGCCGAAACAAGTACGATGGTGAGCAGAAACTGCACTGTCAGCGTGGAAACCGCCGCTCGCATGGAAGCATCTGAAAGTCCGATACGAGCCGTGCCGATTTTTCCATCGAGAATAGGCACCGCCGTGTCCCATACCAGGCCTTCGCCAGTCTGGATCAAAACGGTGTGATGATGTTCATTCGGCAGGGCAGAGTTGAGGGATAAAAGATTGGGAGGAAACCCGCCTTGGAATGTATTTGCTATTACCTGCCCGTGCGCGTCAACGAGAAAGGCATAACGCACATTCGGATTGTTGGCAATCGTTTCATCCAAAAGGTCGTGCAAGCGAAGCAGGTCGTTGAGCAGGATCGGGTCGGTGGAACGGGCGGCAAGGTCGCGCGAGATAGAAATGCTTTGTTCTTCAAGTTGCGCGGTCATACTGGCAGTCAGGGCATTGCGGGCCTGGATGGTGGCAACAACCCCAAACAGCACAACCAGTCCCAGCACGATGCCGAGAATTTTGGTGCGGATGCTGACCGCGCCTGCGATGGCCCAAAAACGTTGGATGAGTTTATGAAATGTCATGGAGTTGTCGGAACCGGGATTGCGCCCACCAGGGCACGCACGCTGCCATAAGCGCTGTCGTCAATCAGCACAAAGCAATCCACTTCCAGGGCAGACAATGCCTCGCGGGCGGCTGGATCGTTTGCCATGTTGAGCAGGAGCGATTGCAATTCCGCTTTGACTTGAGGACGGATAAACGGACTAACCACCACAGGCGGGATTCCGAAATCGGGCGATGTTTGGATGATGCGGATTTTATCTTTCAGGGATGGATCGCGGGTGAGGGCAAACTCGAAGACGAGCGAATCGACGGCGGCTCCATCCGCCAACCCACTGGCCACCGCTCGAATGGCTTGATCGTGGCTGTAGGTAAAGAACGTACGCGCAAAGAACGCTTCAGGAGTAAAACCAAGCTGCTGAACCAGATAAGTGGGATAAACCCGGCCTGTCAAAGAGATGGGATCGGTGAACGCAAAGACCTTGCCGCGCAAGTCAATCATGTTTTGCGCTTTGCTATTCACTGGCACAATCAGCAGGGAATTGTAGGTTGTTTTCCCTGCCACCTGCGGCGCGGCCAGCAATTCCATTCCGAAGGAGTCATGTCCCTGCACGTAGGCGCTGGTGCACACGAACGCCAGGTCAACCTCGCCGTGTTCGATCAAATCGTTGATCTCCAGATAAGTGCGACGTTGCACGAGTTCCACGGGACGATTGAGTTTGGTTTGAAGATACTGCAGAAACGGGGAATACGATTCAAGTGTGCCTTCGGGCGAGATGACCGCCGCGACCGCAACGCGCAGGGGAACCGCTTCGTATCCTTTCGGGGTGGGCAGCGGCTGGAGATTATTTAAATCCACATGCCCCGCGACCTTCGTTTGCGGATTCGTTGCGCAGGAGACGAGAAACATGGCAATCAGCAGAAGAAAGATTTTCTTCATGGCAAACCCTTTCGCCTATGAATGTAGCAAATCGGACAAAAGCTGTCCAGTGATGAATATCACCGAATCGCTATTCACCAGGCTTTGGAATGTAATCCCCTTCCACCCATGCTTCGCCGTTGGAGCCGATTTCTTTTTT
>JAKAMM010000385.1 GCA_021812905.1 Chloroflexota bacterium
AGCGTGATCCTCGTTCAAATGGTCGGATAAAATGCCTCAGGCACAAAGGGATTACTATGCTCTTCTTGGTGTCCTGCGCGATGCCTCTCCAGATGAAATCCAGCGTGCCTACTACGCGGCCGCGCAGCGCCTGCACCCCGACAAGAATAAACTAGCTGGTGAAACCGAGATATTTCTCGAAGTTCAACAGGCCTATGAGACGCTGTCCAGCCCCAGGCGCCGCGCACAATACGATGCGACGCTGCCAAATCAGGAAGCCCCATCCGCATTCATCGAACATAAAATCCTATACAGCCGCGCCAACCTCGTTCACTTGAATGAACCGCAATTGATCTATGTTCTATTGGAGATTGGCCCCCGCGACACAGATCAGAAAATCCCAGCGCCTCCGCTCAACATCTGTCTGGTGCTTGACCGCTCCACTTCCATGCAGGGCGATAAGATGGATGTGGTCAAAGCGGCCACGGTCCAACTCATGCGCGCCCTGCGCCCGGAAGATCTCTTCAGCGTGGTGGCTTTCAGTGACCGGGCTGAAGTCTTGATCCCTGCCGCGTATCAATCCCAAAGCGAGCGAACAAAATTACAGAATCGCATCCAAACGATGCAAACCAGCGGCGCAACCGAAATCTATCAGGGTCTCAAAGCCGGTCTCGAAGAAGTCCGCCGCGGGCTTGATCCGAAGCGGGTTAACCACATCATCCTGCTTACCGATGGTCACACCTATGGCGATGAACCAGCCTGTCTGCAACTGGCCGAAGAAGCCTCCAGCCTGCACATTGGCATTAGCGGCATGGGTATTGGCGGCGAATGGAACGACATCTTTCTCGATGCGCTTGCGGGCCGCACCGGCAATAATAGCTCTTACATTTCGAAATCACAGGACATCCAGCGTTTGCTCATGGAAAAATTCAATGCGCTGGGCAACATGTTCGCTGAGGACATCGAGCTTGATTTCAAGGAACAAGCTGGCGTCCTGGTCAGTTATGCCTTCCGCCTCCATCCCGAAGGCGGCCCCATCTCACTTGAGAATCCCATGCGTCTCGGACCCATTTTGCAGGATACCTCCCTTAACGTTTTATTTGAGTTTATGGTACAACCATCGGCATCCCAGGCGGATTTGGTTACACTACTGGACG
The DNA here is from genome assembly GCA_021812905.1 of Chloroflexota bacterium. Next base: position 1,137 of record JAKAMM010000385.1, read on the forward strand.
GTTCGCTTAAGATCATATCCACGGCGCGGCCGACGCCCATTCCGCCCATCCGCCTCAAACTGGACCGGGAAGCGGGTCAGACCGCCCAAGCGGATCCGCCGCCTTTGGCCATTCTCAGCGCCCTCTCGCGTCTGACGCTTTATCGTTTGCAGGAACGCGCCCGTCAGGAGGCCGCCACAGGGCAATACGAGCAAGCCGTCCAGCATCTTAAGCACTTGGCCGTCCGTTTACTTTCACAAGGTGAAAAAAGCCTGGCAAAGACCGCCCTTCTGCAAGCAGAACAAATCGAACGAACAAAATCCTTCAACCATGAAGACGACAAAGAGATCAAATATGGCACAAGAGCTTTGCTTTTCTCCGCTGCGCAGGAAAAACAATGATTGTCTGCTCTAACTGTAAACATACCAATATGTCTGGAGCCATGTTCTGCGCTGAATGCGGTGCGCAACTGGCTGCTGAGGATTCTCTCACTACGCAACATATTGCCACCGGTCAGGTAAAACAAGCACTGGAAAAAAGAGACACTGTTTCGCCCCCGTCTCCGGCCTCGGTCGCGCTTAACGATTGGGTAACGCTTCATCTCATGGACACCGGTAAGATGCTCCCGCTTGCCAACCGCAACGAATTCACGCTTGGACGGACCAGCGAAGGCCAACCCATCATGCCTGATATTGATTTCTCGCCTTATCAGGCTTATGCTTGCGGCGTGTCGCGTTTACATGCCGTCATTAAACGCGATGCCAGCCGCGCCGTACTCGTAGATTTGGGTTCATCCAACGGCACCTACGTCAATGGCAAACGGCTGGCTCCCAATACCGAACATGTTCTCAACAATGGCGACGTGATCGCCCTCGGCAAACTCAAAATGCAGGTTCTGCTCAAAGGTTCGTAAAAGGAAAGGTAATCCATGGCGCATTCTGTGATCATTCATATCTCTGGCGAACAGCCCATCCTTGGTGAAGTGGAAGAACTTCCCAAGCCCACCGATACACTGCTGACTGTCAACAACCCGCGTCTGCGCGATGGCAAGGATATTCATTACATCGAACACAACGCCATCAAGGTTATCTGGCCGATTGACAAGATCACGCTCATCGAGATCCTTGAGAGCGCAGATGAAGATAAAGTCATCGGCTTCGTGAGGGAATAACATGCCCGAAGAGTTCGAGCGTCGCCGCATCCTCGTTGTGGATGACGAGGAACGCATGGTCCGTTTTATCCGCATGAACCTGGAACACGACGGCTTCCTGGTGATCGAAGCCTTTAATGGCAAACAAGCCATCGATCAGCTGCGCGATACGCCCGACGCGATCCTGCTCGACGTGATGATGCCCGACATTGATGGTTTCGAAGTGTTGGAGACAATTCGCGAAGTCAGCAATGTGCCGGTCATTATGCTGACCGCCAAAGGCGAGGAAGATGATCGCGTGCGCGGCCTTGAGCTGGGCGCGGACGATTACGTCACCAAACCGTTCAGCCCGCGTGAACTGGTCAGCCGCATAAAAGCCGTTTTGCGCCGCACCGAATCCGCGTCCGGTTCGATGCACGGCTTGATCGAAGTGGACGAACGCTTGAAGATTGACTTCGACCGCCGCGAAATTTGGCTGGAGGGCAAACTTGTCAAATTGCGCCCCACTGAATATCGTCTGCTCTTTCATCTGGTGCAAAATGCAGGCTGGGTCGTTTCACATGACCAGCTGCTTCAAAAAGTTTGGGGCTACGAATATCGCGATGAGCCGCATTACGTAAGGCTGTACATCAACT
>JAKAMM010000386.1 GCA_021812905.1 Chloroflexota bacterium
CACCGTTCCGCAATGGAATTCGATCTCGATCAGCGGCTATCACATCCGCGAGGCCGGTTCCACCGCCGCGCAGGAACTGGCCTTCACGCTTTCTGATGGACTGGAATATGTCCGTTGGGGAATTGCGCGCGGCATGGACGTGGATGACTTTGCGCCGCGCCTTTCGTTCTTCTTCAACGCGCACAACGATTTCTTTGAAGAGATCGCCAAATACCGCGCCGCGCGCCGCATCTGGGCGCGTGAGATGAAGGAAACGTTCAAGGCCAGGAATCCGCGCTCGTGGTTGCTCCGCTTCCATACACAAACTGCGGGCGTTAGCCTCACCGCACAACAGCCGGAAAATAACGTGGTTCGTGTGGCGATACAGGCATTGGCTGCCGTTCTAGGCGGGACTCAAAGCCTGCATACCAATTCCCTCGACGAGGCTTTGGCTCTGCCTTCTGAAAGCGCGGTGACGATTGCCCTGCGCACGCAACAGATCATCGCTGAAGAATCGGGCGTGACCAATACGATTGATCCGCTCGGCGGCAGTTTCTTCGTCGAAGCGCAGACTGACCGTATCGAGGCGCAGGCCTACGATTATTTCCGCCGCATCGCAGAATTGGGCGGCGTCATCCCCGCCATCGAAAAGGGATTCTTCCAATCTGAAATCTCCGATGCGGCCTACCGCTATCAGCGTGAGATCGACGCGGGCGAACGCAGGATCGTCGGCGTGAACGCGTATGCGGAGAAAAAGCCGCTTAGCATCCCGATCCTTGAAATGGACCCGAAGGGTTATGAGCGTCAGGTTGCACGCATCAACGAAGTCCGCAAGAGGCGCGATGCAGGCCGCGTCGGGCAGACTTTGGACAAACTCCGCATCGCCTGTCAGGGCACAAAGAATACGATGCCGTATCTAATGGATTGTGTCCGCGCATACGCGACGTTGGGAGAAATCATTGGCGTGATGAAGAACGTGTTCGGAACATACGAAGAACCAAACTGGATATAAAAAAGTTTCGGGTGTCAGGTGTCATGAAGCTTTAGGCGAGTCATGGGCGGAGTATAATACAGCCCAATTCGGACGGCCAATAACGGTATATCCATCAATAGAATGAACCCAGATGGTCAAGGCATCCTTCATTACTTCCCGCAATATTAATATCCTCAGTAAAGGTTTAGTAATAGCGTTGGCCGGAATATTGGCATTAACCGTGTTGATACAGTCAAATCCTGGTATCAACTTGCCCGGCCGCGATTATGGGATATTTTCGTATATCGGCCAACAGATCCTGTTGGGGAAATTGCCATACAAGGATGCCTGGGATCACAAACCTCCCGCCATTTTTTATTTTGACGCACTTGGACTTTGGATCGGGCATGGACTGCGCTGGGGCATCTGGCTCATTGAGTTTATTTCACTGGTTGCAGCGATCTGGTTTTCCTACATCTTAATAAAAAAGTTGTGGGGGGTTTTACCGGCCCTGTTCGGAACGGTCCTTTGGCTGTACGGCCTCAACCTCACACTACAGGGCGGAAATTCGACCGAGGAATACCCGCTTCCGTTCCACTTTCTAGCCTTGTTCCTTTTCCTGAAACTTGTTGAATCTCCTGATGATCTTCTGGCCAATCTGCTGGTGGGGCTGACGTTTGGGGTCAGTTTTCTATTCAGGGCAAATAACGCAGCGGTGGAAACTGTCGTTGTCTTGACGCTGCTGGCACTTCAAGTTCTGCAACGGAATTTCCGCGTCATATTCAAACAATTGACCTGGATGGCAATCGGCGCTCTGGTGCCCATCCTTGGCACAGCCATTTATTTCTTATCGCAGCACTTATTCAACGAGATGTTCGCTGCTTCCATCTTGTACAACATCGCCTACAGTGAAACAAAATTTGCCGGCGCACCGGCTATCGTCGCCGGTCTTCGGGCATTGGGAATCGTCGGATGGATCGGCGTGGCGGGCTATATCGCTGCGTTGATCTTGTTAATCCGGCAATGGCGTACCAAGCCATTCCCGATCCTGCTTCTGCTGGTGATTGGTGCTCCGCTCGCAGTCCTCGTCAGCGACCCGGCGCAGAGAAACTATGCACATTATTTTATTAACTGGCTGCCTTTCATCGCCTTGCTTGGCGGATCGATCACTCATTTGATTCAAAACAGACTGATTCCCAAGCTGCAAAATATGCCAACCATCGAACCTCTGCTTGTCGGTTCTGCATTGACACTTACTATCGCCTTTTTTATTGTCAGCGGACAGGCAATCCAATACTGGGAATCTTTTACAAACGTCATCAACCGCACTGACGTTGAACGCATCTCCGCTATTTCGGATTATGTAGAAAACAATACCAACTCCAACGATCAGGTCATATTCTGGGGCGGTTTCCCCGGCGAGAACTTGATGGCGCGTCGAGCTTCCCCCACGGCTTATATTACCTATCCTCTATTGCTTGACTCAAATCTATCGGAGCAGTTCAGCAGCCAGTTCATGCGTGATCTCATGCAGAGCCGCCCCGTCCTGATCGTCGACATGCAATACACCAAAGCGCTTTCGCTGGATCCACAAAAAAGGGCTGCCCAGCTTGCCGCCCATTTCGAATGGCCTTTTCTGCCGCCGAACATCAATGATGTGCTTAAGTTCATTGATGAGAATTATCATCTTGAGATTACCTTTAAGAACGCAACTGTATATCGTCTGAACGGAACACATTACCCATAAACATCCTCAGACTCTAAAAGAAAATCAAACAAAATACACCGGCCTAATTGTGAGGTCAGTGCATTTTTTTAAGCCAACTACAGACTCTTCGTTTGAACGTGCGTGCTATAATCGCATCAACTCAACCTTCTCCCACCAACCCTAAACCAAAAGAATGTCCTTCGCCCATCTCCACGTTCACACCGAATA
>JAKAMM010000387.1 GCA_021812905.1 Chloroflexota bacterium
GGCCAGTCTCACGCTCATTTTCTTTTTCATAACGTCTCCTCTTGATATCCATCAAAAATTGATGGTAGCATATCCCGTTTAACGCGTCAAGCCGCGCGATGAACAGAACAGAAAGTAATGTAAGCGCTGGGTGTCTTCAGATCTGCAATGCGGCGGGTGCAATGCGGCGGGTTGACAATCCGTCCACTTTACCAGTATAAGAAATGCTATGAAAAAGATCCTGCGCTTCATCCTTGGACTTGGGCTGGCCGCTGCCCTGTTGGGCTGCAATATCCCTGCGCCTGGTTCTCCACGCTTGCCTGCCATTACATCTACGCCCAGCATTCCTCCTGTTCCAATCGTTACGCTTACCCCAACTCCATCTCCAACACCCACTCCAATCGTCCGAATCGAAAACGGTGACAAGTCCCTCTTCAACGGCGATACGGAAAACGCCTCACTGGAATATCGCGCCGCGTTCAAAGATTCGACCGACCCTGAAATCCAGGCCGCGGCGTTGTGGGGACTGGCCCGCGCCCAGGCCATCGAAGGCCGTCATGTGGACACGCTGGCTACGCTACAGCAACTGATCACAGGCTATCCAACATCCATTCAACTGGCTCACGCCTTTTTCCTGCAGGGCCAGACTTATTTTCAGATGCAACGCTATGTCGAGGCTGCCGCTGCATACCAATCCTATCTCAACGCGAAACCCGGCGTGCTCGATTCCTATGTTCAGCAGCTGCGCGGCGACGCGCTGGCCGCCGCCGGAAACTATCCCGACGCGTTGACAGCTTACACAGCCGCGCAGGCCGCGCCTCACCTTGACGATGCGCAGGCGCTCCAGATCAAGATCGCACAGGCCCACGCCCAGATCGGCGATTACGCCCCGGCGCTTGCACTGTACGACACGATCACCACCAACACCACCAACGATTACACCCGCGCCCAGATGGATTATCTGTCCGGCGAAGCCTATCTTTCACTCGGTCAAAAAGATAACGCCTACAAAAGTTTTAGCCATGCAGTGCAGAATTATCCCATTTCTATTTACTCGTATAACAGCCTCGTGGAATTGGTGGATGCGAATGTGCAAGTCAGTTACTTAGACCGTGGACTGGTGGATTATTTCGCCGCTCAAAACGGCGCCACCGGTTATGATGTGGCGCTGGCCGCCTTCGATCATTACATCGCCTCCAATCCTGCGGACAATGACGGGACGGTTTATTACTATCGGGCGCTGACTTTGGTGCAGCTTCAAAATTATCAGGGCGCAGTAGATGAATTCACATTCTTCATCCAACATTATTCCCCACATTCCAAATGGGTGGATGCCTGGAACGAAAAAGCTTATATCCAATGGGTTGATCTTAATCAGTATCCGGCCGCAGCGGATACCTTGCTCGCTTACGTAAAAGCCGCCCCCTCGTCCACGCAGGCGCCGGATGAATTGATGAGCGCGGCGCGCATCCTCGAGCGCGATGGCCGTTTCGATGATGCCGGCAAGGTGTGGGAACGCGTCGCCAACGAATATCCGGGCAACGATCAAGGTCCCACGGCCGTCTTTTGGTCAGGCCTTATGCAATATCGTCAGGCTGACTACAAGGCCGCTCTCACGCTTTTCCAGCGCAGCCTGGTCCTTTCACTCGCGCCCGAAGATAAAGCACGCGCCTATTTGTGGATCGGCAAATCCCAACAGAAACTCGGCAACACCAGCGAAACGCAGGCCGACTGGCAATTCGCACAAAACGCCGACCCGGGCGGATATTACAGCGAGCGCACGCGTGACCTACTGGCGGATCGCCAGCCATTTGTCTCGGCGCCCACAGCGAACTTGAATTTGGATATGAGCGCTGAACGTAAAGACGCCGACTCATGGGTACGGCTGACGTTCAACCTGCCCGCCGGAACGGACCTGACCGGCCTTGGCCCGCTGGTTGCGGACCCGCGCGTGGTGCGCGGTGCCGAACTTTGGTCTCTCGGTCAGTACGACGATGCACGGCTCGAATTTGAAGACCTGCGAAACTCCGTCAGCGCCGACGCGGTAGCCACCTATCGGCTTGCAAATTATCTGCTTGACCTTGGACTGTATCGTTCAGGTATTTTCGCGGCACGTCAGGTGCTAACATTGGCCGGACTAAGCGACAGCGCATCTTCGATGATGGCCCCGCCCTATTTCAGCCATGTCCGCTACGGGTTGTATTACAACGATTTAATTGTGCCCGCCGCACAGAGCAACGGTCTCGATCCGCTTTTTGTGTTCAGCGTTGTCCGGCAGGAAAGTTTATTCGAAGGCTTCGTGGGTTCCACCGCAGGCGCACGCGGCCTGATGCAAATCATGCCTGACACCGGCGCTTCGATTGCCAGTGCAGTTGGTTGGCCGCCTGAATACAATCCCGACCAACTCTACAGTCCAAAGGTCAGCATTGTATTGGGCACACACTATCTTGCGTCGAACCGCGACCTGCTGGGCGGCGATCTGTACGGCGCGTTGGCCGCCTACAATGGCGGCCCCGGCAATGCACTTGAATGGGAAAAGCTCTCAGACAATGACCCCGATCTTTTTCTTGAGTCCATACGGTACGACGAGACGCGGCAATACATCCGAAATATTTACGAGATTTACGTAATTTACAGAAGACTTTACAGCTCCGTACAATAATGGGGCGCGCCCAAAATACAATACACTCACGTCTTTGCAAGGGCGTTCGTCCCCGCCTGTCTTGCCTGCACTGGGCCGCAGGCACACGTGGCGGACTAGGCCAGGGAAGCAATCCGACAAAAAATCATCGAGCCTTTGACTGGCTGGATGATTTTTTGACTCTCTGGATTTTCTGTGACGCGTCGTCAAATGTAGGTCGGATTGGCAATCCGACTTACGCCGTGCCGCCAGATGTGCTGATTTA
>JAKAMM010000388.1 GCA_021812905.1 Chloroflexota bacterium
AAAAGCCTCCGCTGAAATTTACGCTCCCGCGTCTGGCAAAGTAATAGCCGTCAACAGCGGACTCTCCGACAAACCTGAGACTCTCAACAGCGATCCGTTCGGCGCGGGCTGGATGGTCAAGGTTGAGGAGGGCCAGGCAGGCGACACGATGGACGCGGCCGCATACATGAAGTATTGCGAAGAGCGCACCCACTAATTCAATATGTCGTTACGAGGAGCGTTCTTTGCGACGAAGCAATCTCCCTGCAACAGGAGATTGCTTCGCACACCGTCCTGCGTTTGCCTGCACTTGCGCGCATCCCACGCAGTTCGTGGGGCAGGTGTGCAAGCGGTGCAGGGAAGTGCGCTCGCAATGACATGAAAGGCACACATGACTTACATACCCCATAGTCCCAAAGAACGGGACGCGATGCTGGCAACCATCGGTGTCAAGACACTTGAAGATCTGTTCAAAGACATCCCGGCCAAACATCGTTTTCCCAATCTGGATCTACCTCCCGCGTCGACCGAGATGGAAGCCGCGGCCGAACTGGCAGAACTCGCCGAAAGCAACGAGAATGTGCGCGGCGACTTGATCTCCTTCCTCGGCGCGGGCGCATACAACCATTACATCCCGTCGGTGATCAATCACATCATCAGCCGCGGAGAATTCTACACGGCTTACACACCCTATCAGCCGGAAATTTCGCAAGGCACGTTGCAGGCTATGTTCGAATATCAATCGCTGATATCTGTGCTGACCGGCATGGACGTATCCAACGCCTCGCACTACGACGGGGCAACGGCCGCAGCGGAAGCTGTCAACATGGCGTACGCTCAATTCCGCGGCAAACGCAAAAAGGTTGTCACCTCGCCCACCGTCCATCCGCAGTATCGCGCGGTCATCCGTACGTACACACAAGGCATGGGCTTGGAAGTGGCCGGAGATAACCCGGAGGCCGATCTGGAGTCCGGGCCTGAAGCGCTCGCCTCCCTCGTTGACGAGAACACAATGCTCGTCAACGTCCAATATCCCGATTTCTTTGGACGCGTTTATGATTACACCGCGCTCATTGAATCCGCCCACAGCAAGGGCGCCTTGGTCTGCGTAGTTGCCAACCCGACCGCGCTGGGGCTGTTCAAGACGCCCGGCGCCATGGGCGCAGACATCGTTGTCGGCGAAGGCCAGCCGCTTGGAATTCCAATGTGGTTCGGCGGCCCCTGGCTGGGCTTCTTCACCACGAAAAAATCTTTCGTCCACAAAATGGCCGGACGACTCGTCGGCGAGACCGTTGACAGTCGCGGCCAGCGCGCTTACGTGCTAACGCTGACATCACGCGAGCAGCACATCAAGCGCGAGCGCGCCACATCCAACATCTGCACCAACCAGGGTTTGCTGGCGCTGGCGTCCGCAGTATATATGTCCGTGCTTGGCAAGAATGGCATGAAGCAGGTTGCCGAGCTTTGCTATCACAAGGCGCATTATGCCGCCGAGCAGCTCAGCAAGATCAATGGCTACGGCATGTGCTTCCCCGAACCATTCTTCCATGAATTTGTGCTGTGCTGTCCAAAGCCCGCGGCTGAAGTCAACGCGCATTTACTCGAGCACGGCATCCTCGGCGGATACGATCTCGGCCAGGATTATCCCGCGCTCAAGAATCATCTGCTCATCGCGGTGACCGAGATGAATAGCAAGGAAGACATTGACACGCTGGTTGATGCGCTTTCGGAGGTGGATCATGAATAGCTCAACTCCAAAGATTGTCGAACCGACTCTCTTCGATCTCTCCTCGCCCGGACGCAAAGGCGTCACTTTCCCCGACCCGGATGTGCCGCGCGCCAAATTGCCTGAATCTCTTCTGCGAGCGGACCTGCCCCTGCCCGAACTGGCCGAAGTGGATGTTGTCCGTCACTACATACACCTGAGCAAATTCAACTACAGCGTTGACGATGGTTTTTATCCGCTCGGCTCATGCACGATGAAATACAACCCGAAAATCAACGAAGATACTTGTCGGTTGCCGGGATTTTTGTTCACGCATCCACTCCAGCCAATTGAAACCGTTCAAGGCAATCTGGCGTTGATGTTCACACTCCAGGAATGGCTGAAAGAGATCAGCGGCTTCGACGCGGTGACGCTTCAACCCGCGGCCGGCGCGCACGGAGAGTTTACCGGCGTGCTGATCATGCGCGCTTATCACAGATCACGCGGAGATGACAAACGCGTCAAGATGCTCATCCCTGATTCCGCGCACGGCACAAACCCTGCCTCCGCGAACATGACGGGCTTGACCATTGTCCAGATCCCATCCGATGAACGCGGCAACATAGACTTAAAAGCCCTCAAAGAACAATGTGATGACACGGTCTTCGGGCTGATGATGACCAACCCGAACACGCTCGGCATGTTCGACGAGCATGTTGAAGAAGTGATCAGGATCGTTCACGCTTGCGGCGGCCTGGTCTACGGCGACGGCGCAAATCTGAACGCGTTGCTGGGCATCATCCGCCCCGGCGACATCGGCTTCGACTTGATGCACTTCAACCTGCACAAGACCTTCGCTGTCCCGCATGGTGGCGGCGGACCCGGTTCGGGTCCGGTTGGAGTCGCCCCTCATCTGGCAGATTTCCTGCCGGCACCGCTGGTTGGCATCCTCGAAGAAGGCGACGACGAGACTCCCCCACTGTTCGGCTTCGTCACGCCGAAGAAATCCATCGGACGCATGAAGGCCTTCCACGGTCACTTCGGCGGCGGACACGTGCGCGCATTCACCTACATCGCCATGCATGGCCCGGACGGCCTGCGAAATATTTCCGAGTACGCGGTGCTGAATGCCAACTATCTGTTGGCCCGTTTGCGGGATACATATCATGTTCCTTATGACCGAATCTGCATGCACG
>JAKAMM010000389.1 GCA_021812905.1 Chloroflexota bacterium
CAGCAGGGTGCTGTCGGCGGTTTGCTCTTTGAACGCGCGGCGGAGCGCGGCGTCGGTCTTGAAATCGAGCGCGGAAAAACTGTCGTCGAGGATATAGATCGGCGGCTTCTTTACGATGGCGCGCGCAATGGAAAGCCTCTGCTTCTGCCCGCCCGAGACGTTCGCGCCGCCCTGGGCGATCTCGGCGGCCAGGCCTTCGGGTTTCGATTCAACGAACTCTTTGGCCTGGGCGATCTCGATGGCAGATTGCAGCATCGCAGTGGTTGCATCCTTGTCCGCGTAGCGCAGATTCGACTCGATGGTCCCAGAGAAGAGCGAACTTTTCTGCGGCACATAGCCGATCTTGTCGCGCAGGTCGCGCTGAGTCACCTCGCGGATGTCCACGCCGTCCACGAGGATCGAGCCGTTGGTCACTTCATAGAAGCGGGGGATGAGATTCACAATGGTGGATTTGCCCGCCCCGGTCGAGCCGATGAAGGCGGTCGTCTGACCGGGCTGGGCGGTGAAGTTGATATTCTCCAGCGCGTCGGCATCCGCGCCGGGATAGCGGAATGACACGTTGCGAAACTCGACTGAACCTTTGAACGGCGCGGGGAATTTCTTCGGCTCCTGCGGGTCGTGGATGTGCGGCTGGGTGGCGAGCACCTCATGGATGCGGTCCGCCGAGACCGAGGCGCGCGGGATGATGATGAACATCATCGAGAGGAACAGGAACGACATCACGATCTGCATGGCGTATTGGATGAAGGCCATCACGTCGCCGACCTGCATGTTGGCGTCGGCCACCTGCTTCGCGCCGAACCAGATGATGCCGAGCATCAGCACGTTCATGATGAGCATCATGAGCGGCATCATGACGACCATCACGCGGTTGATGAAGAGGCTGACGGCGGTCAGATCCACATTGGCTTTGTCGAAGCGCTGTTCCTCGAACTCCTGCATGTTGAAGGCGCGGATGACCATCATGCCCGAGAGGTTCTCGCGCGAGACCAGGTTGAGGCGATCCACCAGTTTTTGAATCAATTTGAACTTCGGCAGAGACAGTGAGAAGACCAGGATGATGAGGCCAACCAGCATCAGCACGGCCACGCCGATGAGCCACGCAAGCGGAGAATCCTTGGCGATGACCTTGATGATGCCGCCGATGCCGATCAGCGGCGCGTAGAACATCATGCGCACCATCATCATCACGACCATTTGGATCTGCGTCACGTCGTTGGTGGTGCGCGTGATCAACGAAGCGGTCGAGAATTTGTCGAACTCGGTATTGGAAAAATGCTCCACTTTCTCGAACACGTCGCGGCGGATGTCGCGCGCCATGCCGGCGGCAATCTTGGCGGAGAGATAGCCCACAATGACAGTACAGACTCCCGATGCGAGCGTGAGCAGGATCATCCAACCGCCGACGGTCATGATGTAGTCGTTCTGCAAGCCGTCCATGTCCATGCCGAGGGCTTGGTACTCGTTCTTCACTACGCCGGCAGCGGCCTGCGCGATCATGGTGTCGCCGAGCGCCGCGAACTTCTCATTCATTGAATCGGCGATGCTCGCGCGCTGTTCTTCGGGCATTTGCGCGAGCATGGCGAACACGTCCACGCCGGGCGGGAGTTTGGTCAGGTCGAACCCGCCGAACTGTCCGGACATTTGAGCCGCGGCGGCCGGATCCGCGAGGGACTTTTCGATGCCCGAGACGGCCAGCAGGGCCTTCGCCATGATTGGGTCGAGACGGTCCAATTCAGCCTGGTCAAGCGTGTTCAAAACATAGATCGGCTTATTCGCGAGCGCGGGATATTGCTCGAGGTAGGTTGGATAATCGGCGGAGTTCTGGTCCACGAGGGTGTAGGCCGCGAGCACGGACTCCTTGTCCGCGTTGTTCATGAAGAGGACGGCCTTGTCCATCTCCTCTGCGCGAATCGCGGCCGGCAAGGCATCTTCCACGCCTCCTTGTTGGATGCCCGTATTGACGATGCGCGAGAGATAATCGGGCAGGGCCAGGTCGAAGTTGGCCTGCGCGAACAATAAAGCGATGGCAAGCGCAAGCAACAACCAATAAGGCTTTGCATATTTCAGCAGTTTCAGCATATTTTGATTCGCTCCTTACGAAATAATTTTCTGCATTGCACGCGACTCATTTCGAGGCAGGGAACGCAACAGCAGTATACAAACCGCTGGTGAAGTGAGTGTGAAGGGGTTGGGAAAATCTAATGGGCCTGGTCCATGGCCTGGGCGGCGTGCGTCAGAATATCCAACGCTTCGCTGACTTTCTTCTGCTCTTCCGCCGAGAGATTCGCCGTCAACTCCTCCATCCAGCGGTAGCGCTCTTGGATTCCCTCCTTAACCAGTTTCAAGCCTTTGGCCGATAATTTCAATTGCTTGGCGCGGCGGTCGGCGGGATTCTCTTCGCGGTCGAGATAACCCGCCTGCGCGAGTTTGTCCACCAATTGGCTGGCGGCGGCGGCGGTGATGTCGAAGCGCTCGCTGATCGCGGACAGGCCGCAGGGTCCCTTGTGATGCAGTTGCATCAGGATGCTGAACTGCGACATGGTCAGCCCGGTGGATTTGGCGAAATGGATCCATCCGCGCATGGAGCGGTGCATGAACACATCCATCCAGGCGCGCAGAGATTGGGAAATTTGGGGAGGTTTGGTCATATAAGCCTGCTTGTTAGTTAAGCGGGCTTAACTTTATGCGCGGGTTAAGTTTTGGTCAAGAGAAACGGGATAAGAGAATGGTTAGAATTTCTCTGAACAGCCTTTAATGACAGACTTCGGAGCGCAACGGTGGCACCCGGTTGTTCTGCGTGAGTGGCCATGCCGAGCGCAATGGCGTTTACGAGCTGCCGATGGGCTACAACCTGAAGAAATTGATCTATGAAGTTGC
>JAKAMM010000390.1 GCA_021812905.1 Chloroflexota bacterium
GGTGCAGATCGTGTTGGCGCTGGCAGCCTGGAAATTAAAGCGGCCGGTGAAAATCGTCTGGAGCCGCCGTGAATCCATCATCGGTCATTGCAAACGTCATCCCGTAACCATGCGGGCGAAATGGGGTGCGACACGTGAAGGCAAATTAGTTACCGCTGAAATGGAGATCATCGCCGATGCAGGAGCATATCTTTACACCAGCAACAAGGTGATGGGTAATGCGACAGTTGTTTGTACTGGTCCCTATTACATTCCGCACGTCAAAGTAGATACCTATGCCGTGTACACCAATAACATTCCAACTGGGGCCTTTCGCGGCTTTGGCGCACCGCAGGGAAATTTCATCGCCGAAATGCAAATGAACAAACTCGCCGATGCATTAGGCATGGACCCAGTTGAATTTCGTATGAGGAACGCACTCAAGGGAGGTGAGACGCTGGGAGTCGGTACGGCACCTCCGGGAACAATCAGCATTGCACAGGTGATCGAAACAGCCGCGCAAAAAGCCGGATGGCAGAAGACAGGCCGAGGGTGGGAAAGATCGAAAGTTAGTAATCAGTCATCAGTGAGAAGTCATCATTCAGCGGTATTGCGCGGGTGTGGGTTCGCGGCAGGGTTCAAGAACGTCGGCTTTAGTTTTGGATACCAGGAGAACTGCTGGGCAAAAGTTGAACTGCACGGCGGGCGCGAGATCGAGCGCGTGGTCGCATATCATGCCGGGGCAGATGTGGGGCAAGGTTCGCACACCGTTATGACGCAGATGGTCGCCGAGGCGGTCGGCGTGCCGATAGAGAAGGTGACGTTGTTTTCATCAGATACTGCCACGATGGGCAACTCTGGCAGTGTTTCAGCCTCACGCATGACATTTATGGCCGGCAATGCCATTCGCGGCGCAGTGCAGGTTGCGCTGGGAAAGTGGCAGGCGGAGGAACGTCCAGCTATTGGCGAATACAAGTATCTGGCTCCTCAAACCACGCCCTTCACCAAAGAGACCGGTCAATCCATGCCCAACTTTGCTTATGCCTATGCTGCCCAGGTAGTGGAAGTGGAGGTGGACACCGAAACCGGGTTTGTGCGCTTGACGCGCGTTATTTCTGCTGACGACGTCGGGCAGGCCATCAATCCGCAATTAGTGGAAGGTCAGATCGAAGGGGCAATTGCCCAAGCGCAGGGTTATACCCTCATGGAAAACTTTCAGATGAAAGACGGTTACGTGTTGACCGATCAATTGAGCACTTATCTGATCCCAACCGTGCTGGATGTTCCAGATGTAGTGGAACCAGTCATTGTTGAAGTGCCTGAACCTCGCGGGCCTTGGGGCGCGCGTGGCGTGGGCGAACCACCTTTCCTGCCGCTGGCTCCAGCGATCCTGGCAGCAATCCACGATGCGACAGGCATTTGGATGGACGAGATTCCCGTCACGCCGGAGCGCATGTGGCATGCTTTGCACTCCAAGAATGAGTCCGATGTGTAATGTGGCATACATAACTTCAAAATCATGAACATTTATCTTGATTTGTTTACACTCATCAAAACCTTTGCCCACCGCAAGGTAACTCTGGAGACGATGTTATGACAACTCACCCGATTGAAATTCTGGCTAAAGCCATTGCAGAGAAACAACCCGCTGTGCTGGCGACGGTCATCGAGGTTCAAGGTGCCTCACCCGCCAAGATCGGCGCGCAGATTGTCTTAATCGAAGACGGAATCCCAACCGGAACGGTCGGCGGTGGGAAACTGGAAGCAGCAATTTTGAACGATGCACAAGCTGCGCTCGGTAATGACATACCTAAACTGAGCCATTACAACCTGACTGAACAGGGTGATGATGCGGTTGGATCATTGTGCGGTGGCGAGGTACGCGTCTTCATTCAACCCTTTCTGTCCCCACCTCAGCTGATCATCGTCGGAGGGGGGCACATTGGGCGCCCGCTCAAAGTGATGGGCGAGACGGCTGGCTACAATGTGATCGTGGTGGATGCAGAGCCGGGCCGCGCAACTGTTCCTGGGTTGGAAACTCTCAAGCTCACAGCAGACAGTTTCATTGTCCTTATCACCACCGATCATGTGTCAGACGAAGCAACACTACGTCAGGTGATTCATTCGCCTGTTCGCTATATTGGCATGATTGGAAGTCGTCACAAGTGCGAGACTATCGTGGGACACCTGCGTACAGACGGAGTCAGCAAGGATGCCCTGGCGCGTGTTTATGCTCCAATCGGGCTTGATCTGGGCGGTCCAACACCTGAGGAGATTGCTGTTTCAATTTTGGCAGAAATCATTGCCGTGCGACGCGGAGGCAAAGCAGCCCACTGAGTTATTCAATCCAGTTTCCACCACTTACATTGCTATCAGAATTGCTCCGATTACCATCACGACTGCACCAGGTAACCGGCGTGGAACATCTTTTTCCCGCAGAAGGATGAATGCCCACAACAAGGCAAAGACCGAACTCATTTTGAACAAGGCTGAGACATATCCGACGAGTCCAAGACTAAAGGCAGCGTAACCAAAGAGTGGCGCGATCCCGCCGATGACGCCAAGCACCACAAAACCACGCCAGCGTATACGCAACTGCGCCAGTGGTCTATCTGCTTGAGACAGCATAATCGGAAACAGAATCAGGGTTAACGCCAGGAGTGCGCCAAAAGCAGCGGCTGTTGGATTTTCAGGAAAGGTATGCTGAATCGCCGTCTTCTCGAACACCGGTGTTATACCCCACAGTATGCTGGCTGCGATGGCTAACCACAAAGCCTTTTGATGCACAACAGCCCGCAAAGGCTCGAACGCTTCATGCCAGGATGAGAGGGTAAGCAGGTAAGCGCCAATGATGATCAGGCCCACACCGATCAGCGGAAGGACTTG
>JAKAMM010000023.1 GCA_021812905.1 Chloroflexota bacterium
GTGTTCGGAACTAACTTGCTGCTCGGCTGGAAAGTGATTTTTCCTAAAACAAGATTCGAATTAAGTATTATCCTTTGCGCTTCGGAAAGAGGCCTCCCGACCAGATCAGGAACTGAAATTTCTCCTGCGCTAATTGCGCCGGCTGAAACGACAATCGAAACTGCAGATCCACTTGGAACCATCGTGTTCGCAGGAACAGACTGGGATATCACGACGTTCTGAGGATATTCGCTTGAAGAATCGGACGTAACACTACCGAGCCTGAATCCCGCACGCTCGAGCATAAATTGCGCCTCACGCTGGGAGTGGCCGCGCAAGTCGGGAACGGTTACCTTCTCTTCTTGGCCGCTCAAAATCAGATAGATCCGTCTCCCGTGTTTCACGACTGAACCCGATTCCGGGTTTTGTGACAACACGGTGTTGGGAGCCAGCTTGCTTGGTTTCGTTCCGCCAAATTCATATTGCAGATCGAGCGTGTCTAACATTTGCTTCGCTTCCGATATTTGCATGCCGTTTAGATCCGGAACTGTAACAGTTCCGCCGTGATTAACGTACCACGGCATCACCACCCAATTCATGAGAGAGAAAAACACAATCAACGCTAAAATTGAGATGTAGAATTTCCGCGCCAGATTAGACCATATTATGCGGGACAAAAACTTAAACATGCGATTCATTTGGTGATTAGAATCTATCCATTATGGAAACGATTTTCAAGATTTTCTGAACATTGTTTCAAAGTTAGTTGAAAATGGAAATTGAGAAAAAAGATGGCGATAGCTATTCTGGGAAAAGGTTATACTCTTGAGAATGCAGTGCTTAGTCAGGAATGAATCACCTATTCTGTTTTTTTTGAAAAAACCATCAGCCGAGGGCTGAGAGTTTATTTCAGTGGTGACGATTTCCGTGTTGCTAAGACTTCTTTCAATGAATAGATAAATGCCGGAATTGCAACTGTAATCATAAAAGTGCAATGAGAGCATTGGCAGGGTCAATAGGCGAGTAACAATCTAAGCTTAGTGTAGTGCGTCGTAAATGCCTTGACGTATGTCGAAAATCTTCTTTTCTCATTTTATTTTATCGTCATACTCGTTCCCATGCTCGGAGTTTATCCCGCCGACAGCGGGATGGGAACGCTACATCAGTGCTCCGCGCCAAATGTCGTTGCCATTTTCTTGCGCAGAGCGCAGAATCGGTGTTCCCACGGAGACCGTGGGAACAAGGAGAACCTTGGATGAGGATAACGATTTCGACGCAGGACAATAGTTCCCGCGGCGGACATGGCGATACCGACGATAATCCCAAATTTGTCATTAGAAGAGGCACTACAGGGGAAATCGTCAGAGGACAAACTGCTTAACCGGAACTTCTCTGGTATCTTACCCGAATAGGAGAAGCTGGAACACATAGAAGGATAGTGTAAGAAAATATTGCTAAGGAAACGACCTAAAAATATTCGGCAAGAAGGAATTTGTGGAACGAAGCGTAAAGCGGAAAATGCTGTTTGACCTCGACAAAGCTGCGATTTGTCGAGGGAGTTTCATTTTCCGCAGCGAAGTGGAACAAATTCCAGCCGAATATTTTCCAGTCTTGACCTTTTCTTTGCTTCTTTCTTTTAGGTCAAGCTAAAAGAAAGAAGATAAAATCAAAATTTCCCAATAACATGGAAGTTCCAATGACAATTCCGGGATAATGTAAACAATACCATTAACGGTGGATTCGAGCAGCAATGGAGCCAATGCCAAGTAGGCAAACTCTGAAACGAGTGCGCGCTGGAACGTGAAGGCGGCAGAAAAGTACGGACCCGCTTTCATTCCTGCTTGGGCGGCGACGCCCGCAAAAAGAGTATCAAGCATGTTCGGCCAAGGTATGCTTTAGCCAGTCTTTTACAAACTCTGCAATCTCTTGCCAGCCTGGCTCCGCGACAACCCAGTGGGCGTGATTGTCGAATTCTTTGTATGTTGAGACGGCCTTGTATTTCCTGGCTACTTGCCGAACAACCGAAGCAGGTGTGATCCTGTCCTCGGCTCCAGCAATGACCAGAACAGGACAAGTCACTTTTGACTCGTTGACTCCGGATGCCTTTTTTGAGTCAATGAGCCAGTATCCGACCTCAAAGGCGGCACGCCCCGACTCATAAACAAACTTGTCATAGGCTTCTTTTTGTTCATTGGGCGGCAGCAAATGCAGCATTGAGTATGCCGCCTCATTAAATGTCTGGCGCATTGGCTTCTTCCAAAAGCCCCATGTTGTCTGCATACTCCAGAAACTCTTCATGACAGATGGCGTCAGAGCCATGATCCCAGCAGGCGATGCGGGAGTCAGCAGAACAAGGGCTTTGGCTAATCCCCGGCTTCCCAGAATCTGTGCGAGCAGTCCTCCCATAGAGTGGCCCACCACTATGGGCTTCACACCAAGTTGCCGGATTTCTTGTTCAAGGTCTTCAGCATAATCCAACAGGCTGGTTGTTCCCAGTCGAGGATCAGGAGCATCCTTCGGATTCATATCATGGAAGCGCAAAGTGGTTGTGACACAGGTGTAGCCTTCCTTTTCGAAGAGGCTTTTGTAGTTTTCCCAATACCACGGTCCGCCCCACATACCGTGAATCATGAAAATGGTCTCGGTCATTATTTTCCTCCATTTTGGTTCAATTGATTTGGGTACGCCGCCCAACGAATGAAGCCCACCGGCGCGAGATGTTAGGCATGCACATAGTTAGATACCTCGATTAGATTCATGTCAGGGTCACGGAAATAAACGGAAACAATTTGGCCCCTCGCTCCGGTTCGTTGGACTGGACCATCTATCACCTTGACACCGCAACGTGCTAAGTGTGCGATCACCTCAGGCAACGGAACGGAAGTGATAAAGCACATGTCCGCGGAGCCGGGCCTCGGCCTTTGCGCCTTCGGCTCAAACTCGTGTCCCTGTTGGTGCAGGTTGATTTTCTGCGGCCCGAAGGACAAAGCCTTTCGGCCGCCGCCATAGGTTACGACCTCCATTCCCAGCGCCTTCGAATAGAACTCGCAGGTGGCGTTAATGTCCTTGACAGTCAACACGAGGTGATCAAGGCCATCAATGTTCATTACTCGTCTCCGACCGCTATGCGCTTAACGTTTAAGGTGAGGGACTGGATAAAAGCGCAGCTTTCGGCCAAACCCTCTCGACCGCAATATTAGGCATTTACGTTTTCTTACCATCCACAGCAGCCTGATACTTTGCCAACAATTGCGGGTCTTCAATTGACCCGTGATGGTGCGATTGCTTCCAGTGACCGTTAACTTTTCTGAAAATACGGCTGGTTCTGATGGCAAGCGTTATTTCTTCTTCGCCCAAACGGAAATACCCACGTTCTCTCCCGACGGCATAGAATATTTCTGACGTCTCATGAATGGTGTAATCGAAATACTCGACGTAGACTTCTGCCGAACCGTTAAAAATGCGCTCATATACTGGCTGTATCTCTTCCCACCCGCGTTTAATGCCGCCCAAAGGATTGTCCATGGCGATGTCGTCCGATTGCCACCAGTTTTCTGACATCATTTTCATGTCGCCTGAGTTGAAGGCACAATAGAACTGAACAAGCGACTGATACGGCGTGGACAAATTGCCTTGCTCTTCTTTTCCTGTAATGGCTTCCTGAATTGGCTGCATAGCTTTCCTCTTGTGTTGCTTAACAATAATTAGATCAATCCGCATAAACTGCGAAATTTTTTATTGTCCACATAACATCCACTTGCTTCACCTCAAACATACTGATGTTATGGTAACATCACTGTGGAGCAGAAGTTCCTGCACTGTGCGGATGTCATGGCAAGACCCGCCACGCATGTCCGCGCTGAAGGCGATCCGCTGGAACACCTTGTTGGGCGGCGCTGGGATATGGCCCCCAGCCTCTTCACGCACGCAGGCCTATTGCTCCAAGAACTTTTTCAGGGCAGTGAGCATCATCTCCCAATTCTTTTCGGAATGATCGCGCGCCTGCTCAGTCGTATTATTGTCTTGTGCCAGCGAGACGCGGGTTTGATCTCCCTCGCCAGACAACTCGATGGTTACAGTATGGTAGTTCTCTGGGTTATCAGGGAGACCAGAAAGTGGGCTGAAATGACTGTACTGAATTGTTTGCCCCGGCTTGAACTGAAGAATCACGCCTTTGTCTTCGTATGCTTTACCCTGCCACTCTCCTTTCCAGACAATCGGGCTCCCTTCGTGCCAGTCCGAGACAACATTAGTGCCGAACATGTATTGCTTGATGGCTTCGGGATTCACCAGCGCATCCCACACTTTGGCGCCGGGAGCGTTGATGGTCATGGAAGCCCTTGCGATCAGATTTTTGTTCATACGTAACTCCTTTCCACAAACTTATCATTCCAGGCGTCTCCGCCCAACTATTGTTTATAGGTTTCCAGATAAATCCACTTCCGGGTTGTCCTTCCAGATAACACCACCATGTTAATATCTCCAAAATTATTTCTCTGCAATGACATACGGCCATCCTGGCCATATTCAGGCGTGTTATATGGTTTCCGCATAATCGCGGAGCTAACCTGCGAGCTACGAGGCGCGAAGTGCCGAGGCAGGTTGAGTGACGTGTTATACGGCATTGGTTTCTGCCGCCTGCTTTAGCCCCCGCAACGTACCGGGCA
This sequence comes from Chloroflexota bacterium, assembly GCA_021812905.1. The sequence goes on from JAKAMM010000023.1 coordinate 4,647, forward strand.
AACCCTTACGGATTTGACTGCCAATTACCTGACCAAAGAAGAATGCCAAAGGGCCTTTAAACGATACCTGATGAATGATACGGGTGGCATTTTTGACTGGCAATAATTCGTGTTCGAGGGTCATGGTACATAGGAAAAGTTTGGATTGCACCGTAAATGATTTATTTTTCTCAACCGAGACTATTTTGATTTTGGTCTCTGGTCCTTTGGTGGGTTTGAGTTTGCCAGTGGTGCCAGAGATGAATCCACCAGAAATACTCGACGACGAGACATCAGGATCCCATCGCTTCCAATTTTCTACGTCCTTGTAGAGTGCGAATATGTTTTCCGGAATAGCGTTAATTGTGATTTCTTCGCTGAAATGATTCACGAACATTCTCCCTTCTCATTATGTTTGCTCCACTTTCGAGGTTATATCGCATGTTAAATAAAAAAACAACTTGATGGAAAGTTCCTCATTTTTAATTAACATCTGAAGCACCTGCTGCTTACTCTATTTTTCGACGAGGATTGCGTAATCTCCTTTCTTGCCTGGTCCGGGCGGCACCTCACATCCATTCCGGATCACTTCGCGCCGGTGTAGGGCTTGAACTCATAACGCTCGAAGATCTGCAGTGCCTGCGGTGACTTCAGGAAATCCAGCCATTCCTTGGCGGCCTGCGGATGTGCCGCATCCTTCACCAGGGCTGCAGCGTAGATCGCCGTGGTGTTGTCTTTGGCTGGAATTGGTATGTGGCTGATCGGGTGCCCCGCCTGCTCCTGGAAAATAGCCTCGGACTTCCATGTTACGCCCGCGTCTGCCAGTCCCTGCATCAAATAGAGCGGCGTCTGCCGGTGATGAATCTGGGTGAGGATCGTCTCTCCATTCTTTACCTTGGTGTCGTAAACCATCTGTTCCAGAGGCTTGCCGCCGGCCTTCTCTAAAGAAATCTTGATCTGCCGCGCCACGCCCTCGTACTCCGGGTTGGGCATGACTAATCGCACCCCCGGTTTGCCCAGGTCAGCAAGCCCCGTGATACGAGCGGGGTTATCCTTGGGGATCATTATGGTGAGATCATTGGTGACGTACGGTACCGCAGGACCTGCCAGCATCCCCTTGTGAATAAGCATGTCAACCTTCTCCATGCCGGCGGCGTAAACGTCAGGATGGATGGTCCAGGTCATGTTGCCGACGGTGATGGTGCCTCGAGCCTCCATCTGCTTGATCAGGTAGCCTGGCGGCAAAGTTTCGTAGTAGATCCTGCCCTTGAGATCCGGGTGCTCCTTCTCAAAAGCCGCCACCAGCGGGGCCATGGCGAAGAAGTAATTGCCGCCCACGAAGATGACTAATTGGGGGTTGTCGATGCTGCCGTGAAAGTCCGGCAGGTTGTCCACTTCCGGGACCGTGAACTCCAATCCCTTGTCGATGGCCGGAGCATTCTTGCCATGACTCCAAGGCGGGAATATCTGTTTCTGTCCCTGAGCATTCACGCCCGAGAAGGCCAGAAAGATCACAGCCACCAGGACTGCCACACGATGATGCATTTGTTTTAGCATTTTTATCTCCTTTCGATTATTTCGCATACTGATAACCAGCCAACATAAGCTCTGGCAAGGTACCGACAATACCGGGTGTGAGCACTGCCCCAGGTATGAGATGGTTGGTGAACTCCGCTACTATCTGTGCGTGGCTGAGGCGGTCCGGATTAACCCCCTTTTGATAGAGGGCCAGTGTCAACTCCCAAATTGCGTTGTGGCAGGCCAAAAAGACTGCTTCGCGTTTTTGGAGAACCGCAATGCTGTCGCCGCGCGGTGAAAAGACGCCATTCGGGTTTTCGAAATCCGCAGGGTTGATCTGGGCTGCCAGCTCATCCTTGATGAAAACGTTGGTCTGGTATTTATCATTGGTGAGTTTGGCAACCTTGTATTTATCCCAGATGTAATCATCGTACAGCGCCAGGTGCGCGGCACCATGTGTAGCGGAGACGGCTAAGAAATCCGGGTGCTTGAATGACCAGATCTGGACGTTCATGGCATTGCGCATCAGATTGAGCCAGGGCCCCTCCAGGTCGGTATTATCCCAAACTTGTTTGGGAGCGCCTGCATAATGCAGGAGCTCATTTAGGGCCTTGTTGTCCCACTGCGAGGGATCGGTCAGGACCATCGGCACTGTTTTGAAATTCCGCCGCCGGGGTGCTTTCTCAAGCCTTTTGCTCAACTCCTTGAGCGTAGCTGCTCCGTCCGGTAACGAGTCAGCCGGCGCACTACCACTCATGCCACTCGCCCATGCTACATGACTGGCGCCGACAGCTACCATGCCCGCACCGATGCCAAGTATCATTTTCTTCACTGCCGCCCGGCGGTTGGTTAAACCGTTTTGATTACTCATCATTCTCTCCTTTCAAAAAAAGTTAATAATTTTAAACACTACACTTATAAAACATAAAAATGTCGAGAGCCTGCTTATACCGCCACGAATGCGCCTCTGAGTTCTGCACGAAGGGGACGATGCACTAATAGATATTTTCGCATCGCATCTATAATTCGCTCAGACCGGTTTTCGCGATTGCGTCCGTATTTCTGAGGGACTCCTTGCGGCGTGACGAATGCCGCTGTGTAGTATTGGCCGGGTTGTATCTCTTCTTTGCCTGCAAATAGTTTTTGAATACGGTGCCCTGAAGGGTTCTCTATCTTGAAGTAGACATTAAGACCCAGACAGCGCTTTACATACCCTCCCATCTGCTGGTATGGATCGCATGAAAACGTCCTTTCAAGATTCTCCTCCAGCATCGCCCTGATTTCCTCTCCTGTTAGCTCTACTGTTGAGACAGGCGGATTCATGGGAATAATATTGTAAAGGTCATTCAAAGTTATCTGTCCTGGAACTATTGGTGCGCCGTAGCGCCAGCCATTCGAAAATGCCAATTGCGCCCCCGTGTTTTCGAGCAGGGTCTGAAGGAGGAAATTGTCCATAGTAGCCTCCAAGGTTGTTCCCCGATTGAGCGCTGTGGCAGTTGCACCGACAACCTCCGAGAGATCATTCTTGTAAGGTGCGAGTGCCTGTCTTATCAGTTCATCTACTGTGGGGTCAGGTTGCGTGGCTGCTTCAACCTCAATCAACCGGTGCCGGTAATCTACGATTTGTCCACCATCCACCTCCAGGTCCAGGCGACCCAAGAAAGAACCGTGGCAGCCTGACTGTATAATAATAGTTTTCCCATTGAGAACCGGTTTATAAAGACGGTTATGGGTGTGGCCGCTGAGACAAACATCGATGCCGTGCACCTCGGACAAAAGCTTCATCTCCTGAGGGAACCCGAGGTGCGAGACCAAGACAATGAAGTCTACCTTTTCTTGAGTGCGTAGCACATCGATAATTGGCGGAAGTTCATCCTTGCCCAGGGTAAAGGATATGCCTTCGCTGTAGGAGGGCGGCATGGTCTTGTCCACGATATTCGAGGCTATCCCCACAAGCCCGATCCGTAATCCGCCGATCTCTTTTACGACATACGCCTGAAAGACAGGCTTGTTTGTCTCTTTATCGTAGACATTGTTTGCCAGCATTGGATAATTAAGTTCAGCAACCCGCTGGTTAAATACCTTTGGACCATAAGCAAATTCCCAGTGAGCTGTCATGGCATCAAGCCCCAATGAATTCAAGATAGGGATCAAAGCCTGTCCCTGGGTGTCTAAGGCAGGATAGGTGCCATGAATAGTATCGCCGCAGTCGCAAAAGAGAATACGCCCTTGGCTCTCAGCCCGAAGCTGTTTTACAATCGCGGCGATGCGCGCGTAACCTCCCGCAGGACGATATACAGCGCGGTCGCCCTGCCAAAACATTTCCTGGTGTAAATCAAAATAGGCATGGGTGTCGTTCATCTGAACGATGGTGAGTTTTTTACTGACGCTCATTCTTCTCCCCTCCTTTCCGCTAGTGTAGTGCGTCATAAATGCCTTGACTTAATGTTCTGGCATAGCCATCACTTCGTGAAACTCCTACGGAGTTGTAATTGGGTTCTTTTTTCACTTTCTACAAACATTCTGGCGTAGCCATCACTTCGTGAAACTCCTACGGAGTTGAGCAACGCTATTCCAAACCTCCGTAGGAGGTTCACGTTTGTAGGCAATTGGCATTTTTTTGACCACTCGACGAGCCGTCAACGACCCTATCGGTCTACGACTCCTCGGAGTCGAAGACTCGTGGAGGTCGCAGACCCGTAGGGAGCCGTCGGCTCGACGAGTCGTCGATGACCCGACCCGTCGGGAGTCATCGACCTCGTAGAGGAGTTCAACGTTGTTCAGGGACCAAATGTAAAGAGCGTTGGACGCACTACACTAGTTCATTAAATCCTCTTGCCATTAATAATTTTTGCCAGTCTCCAGCGGATATCTATCTTTCGGCAAGTTGCCGAACGGAAACACCACAGTCCCAGAATAAGCATTTGTTATGACGTCAAATCCCTTTTCAGGCGATGGGCAATAGACAGAAAGATCCGGAGGAGGAGGCTGGAAACCTTGTGTCACTGCGGCTTCCCGCCCATGTCGATTGGCTTGCCCTGGGAAAGCGATGTAATGTAGCTGACCAAAGCGTTCATCTCGGCGCTGCCGTAGGCTGGCGGCTTGCCACGAAGCGCACCGGCTGTACAATTCCTGATCTGGTCTTCGATTGTGATCACCTTGTTGACCTTGGGATTGAAGCGGGGGAAGATCGCTGCAGCGTTGGCGAGACTCGGGAACGTCGCGCCGCCTGCGAGGCCGGGGAATTTCATGCCGACAGGTATCCGACCTGGCCCTGTGCCTCCCGCAGTGTGACATGTTTCGCAGGTCTTGCCGTTGCCGCCGAAGGTGCCATGCATGAAGAGATTCTTACCTTTCTCGATGGCCTTCTCCAGCTGCGGCCCGGTGGTGGCGTAGAGCATCGAAGCAAAAAGCACCACGATCGCTCCACTGAATAATAGCGTAATACGTTTCATCGTTAGTCTCCTTTCGGTTTTAAAGTTAATACTCATTATAAAAATTATCTTGTTTATTTATGCTCCAGATAAGGCGGAAGTGCGGCCGGATCCTTCCGGAAGTATCAATGCAAGGGGAAGCCCTAAAAGAGACAATCCGACAATCCACCACAGCGATGCATCAATACCGTAGTAATCAGCGACAAAGCCGAGAGCGAAAATTGCAACAGCCCCGAGTGCATTGCCTGCACCCAACGCGATTCCCGAAGCCATCGAGTGGCTCTTCGGGAAAAGGTCCTGTCCTATAAGGATGGTTACCGGTGCGGTTGCAAAGACGGCAATCCCCAAGAATGCCAGGCTTACCCACAGCCAGAGTCCCTGCGAAAACAGGAAGAGAGCGAGAAGAAGAGCCGAGAACAGGCTTGATCCCACTATCACCGGGCGCCGGCCGATCCGGTCAGCGAGCACTCCGCCGAAGAAATTGCCCAGAATGCCCACCACCAGCATAACGCTAATGAGCGATGCCCCGCCGATCAGCGAGCCGCCATGAGCATGCCAGAGCAACGGCACGAAGGTGACTACCCCATACGAAACCATTCCCCGCAGCCCCACAAACCCGATGAGCGCCAGAATCGGTCCCCGATTGATTTCCCATGCGCTCCGTACTGCCTGAGAGGGTTCAGACGGCAAATTAGGGGTAAACCGGGCAAGAACCAGTAGTGTAAGGACTCCTGGAATGGCAAATAACCAGAGGCTGTGCAGTCCGAGCCACATGACTAACAGTCCAGCCACAATGGGCCAGATGCCGCGGCCCAATTCACCGCCGATCAGGAAGAACGACATTGTCATACCCTCACGGGTTCCAATGATAGCACGGGCAGATGCCAGCGCCTGTGGATGGAATGCGGCGCTGCCGAGGCCAGCGATGGTTAGGAGACCGATCAGCGGCCAGTACCCCGGCGCCAGGCCGATCAAGCTCGCGCCCAAGGCACTCATCCCAAGCCCGACCAGGACGAAACTCCGACCTCCTGTACGATCTGCTCTCCAGCCGATAAGGGGTTGGAGGAGCGACCCTATCCCCTGGAGCGCCAGGATCAGACTGCCGACCAAAGCAAGCGGGATGTGAAACTCTTCCAGCAGCACGGGAAGTACCGCGGGCAGATAATTGATGTAGCCATCATTCAAGAAGTGGGCCCATGTCAAAGCTGCAAGCCCCAATTTTGCAGACGAAATAGTTCGTGTATCGTTGCCTATCATCTTTTCCTCCGTCCTGATGTTTTTTTCAGATGCCTCGTCCATATTCACCGGTCTAACGCAAGAAGAGGCTATAAGTCAGAACACTGAAAACAAACGCGGTAAAAAGCGTGTACTTGCGATTGCGCTCCACGAAGGCAAAGTAGAGCATCGAAGCAAACACGCGCACGTATGGTGTCAGCATCAGCACGGCAATTCCCATGTTGACAAATAGGCGCGGTCGAAAACCGCCCGAGAACATCTGTCGGATGTCCGTGAGCACGAAGTCGAACAAATTCATGCCGGAGATTGAATATGCAATCCCGAGTTGGCCCGTCGACAGCCAACGCCAAACCACGCCGATGGCAATTAGCGCCATGCTGAGAAGCACGCCGATCAGCAAAATGTATCCAACCAGAACTTCCATATCAAAGCCGGCTGTCTTCGCTCCAGTCAGTTGATGCCTCGCCGTCGTTCCTTCAAGTGCTATCATTGTATGACTCCGATCCCGCGCAGAATCATCTCGATGCCTAGTATCGCCAGCACCACCAAGAAGAAATGACGCACCTTCTGATTAGTGAGCCGGACGAGAAGCCGCGTGCCGATAAATGCGCCTACGAGGATGCCGAGGATCACGGGCGCAGCGAGTCCCGGATCAATCAAGCCTGCCGCGAGGTAAACACTCGCGCCTGCAAGCGCGGTGATCCCGATGATCAGGTTGCTCGTCGTGGTGGACACCTTCGGCGGCAGCCCCATCACCAGATCGTGGATTAACACCTTGACCGCGCCTGCCCCGATGCCAAGTAGTCCTGCGATCAATCCCGCGCCGAACATCAGCGGACCGCCGAAGTAGGCGCGCGCCCCGCGGTACTCAATGGTTTCTCCCGCGGCTTGATCGTAGTATTTCCCTTCAAGTTGCAGCCATTTGGAAAACGCGTCTTGATGCGCGACTGGTGTCCAGCCCTCGTGCCGCTGCAAGAAGAGAGCAGCCCATGACCCCAGCAGCACGAGTCCAAAGACAATGAAAAGCGGACGCTGTGCCGAGGCCACAGTGATCGCCGCGCCGACAAGCGCGCCCAAAATCGTGAACATCTCCAGAAACATTGCGACCTTGAGATTGGTGATGTGATCACGCACGTATGCCGAGGCGGAACCGCTTGAGGTGGCAATGACTGAGACAATGCTGATGGCAATGGCATGTTTGATGTCCATGCCCATCAAAGTGAGAGCGGGAATCAGAACAACGCCGCCGCCCATTCCACTCATCGCCCCAATAAAACCGGCAACGACCGAGATGAGGAAAAGCAATTCAAACGACATTCTTATCTCCTTTGCTCCGAGGTTTAGACGAAAACAGGTCCGATCCTATCTCTATCGTTATCGTTGACAACTGCGGTTACTGCGTAAAATAATCTCGAAAAAGAAAAGTTCAAAACGACTACGCAGTGCTGTCAATGAAATAATACTCAGTCCCGACCTTGTCGGGATTCAGTTGTTATTCAAATATTCACTTACAATACTGCCTAAAGCAATCGAAAGCAATTTAGCGTCGCTTTTGTCAGATCTCGACGGGATCAAAATCGGTACCTGCGCACCGACAACAACATGCGCAAGTCTCAGGCCTGCAAAATACGTCGTGCTCTTTGCGAGACTATTCGCAGCTTCGATATTCGCCGCCACCAAAATTTCCGCCTTACCTGCAACAGGTGATTTGATTCCCTTTTCCTCCGCTGCCTCAGCGGATAGCGCGTTGTCGAGTGCCAATGGCCCATCCACAACGCATCCTTTG
>JAKAMM010000391.1 GCA_021812905.1 Chloroflexota bacterium
GATCTACACCCTTATTTTGACCTCGCCCACCACCACGCCGCGCGACCGCCAAGCCGCAGAACGACTTGCGCGCTGGGCGCTCGTCGGCGGAAGTCCGCTCAAAGGCGAGACGATCGAATCTTATGGCAAAGCCGTTCTGTCCGCGGGCGCGGGTCTTGAAAATCGGGCGCCAAAGGACATTGTCAGTAATGACATCAAAGCGTACGAGGCGGGCGGATTCAAGTTTGCCATGGCGCAGGTCGAGGTCACCGACCTGATGCAATTGGCGGACTATCTTGAACCGCTGCTCAAATCCCTGAACGATCTGCGTGATAAACGCGGCCTCGACTTTGTCGCGCTATTGATCACAGACGTGGTGCGCGGTACAAGCCGCCTGCTGGTCTCATCCAGCGCGCCGCCTATTCTCGACGATCTGCCCTACCCGCCTCTCGCCGACGGCACGCGCGACGCGCCCGGCGTAGTCTCAAGAAAGAAACAGTTATTGCCGGTCGTGTTGGGATTGTTGGAACGATAAATCCCCATTCAATAGTGAATCAACCCAAAATGAAAAAACAATGTGTCTCTTTCTTGATCGCTGCCTTATTGGCGATTATCCTTTCATCCTGCAGCAGCGGACAAAGTGGACAAGCTTCAAAGCCTGCGCCCGAATTATCACTTGTGCCTTCTGCAACCGCGACCATCACACCCGCCCCACCCCCATCGTCAACCGATACGCCAACCCCACAGCCCTTCTATATTACAGCCACGGTCTGGTCGAGCGATCCGATCGTTCCCGTTCTGGCATACCACCGCTTTCAGAGCGGCGGTATCTCGGGCGCAACCAGTGTGCGGCTGAATGATTTCGGCGCTGAACTGGAAAGTCTGTATCAAGCCGGATACGCGCTGGTCCCGCTTGGCCGTTGGCTGGCGGGTGATTTGCGCCTCTCGGCCGGAAGACGCCCATTGATCTTCACAATGGACGATGTGTTCTATCGAAACCAGATCCGCTTCAATGCGGATGGAACGATTGATCCCGCAACCGGACTGGGAGCTTCCTATCAATTTTCGCAGTCGCATCCTGACTTTGGCTTTTCCTGGGCACTGTTTTCCAACCTCGGAGACAAGCCTTACATCGACGAAAAAAATCCGCTGATTCTTGCCAATGCGATCGTCTGGTGCATTGATCACGGCGCGCTGGTGTACAACCATACTTACACGCACGCCAGGCTCAGTCAAACTTCGTATACCGGGATCACCTGGGAGCTTTCAGCCAACGATAAACGTTTGAATCAATTACTCACACTCGCCGGGCGCCCGGACTTGATCGCCAAACTCGGAAATATCCTTGCCCTCCCGTTTGGAGAATGGCCGCGTGACCCGGCGGGCGAAAACGCGTTGATCCATTACAAGAACCCGTCCGGCCTGGAAATGCAGGCCGTGATGAATATTGATTACATATATCGCCCCCGGTATATGCTCCCGCCCTATTCGCCCAATTTCCATCGCATGGATGTGCCGCGCATTGTCGCCACCGTCAGCGCGGTGGATTACTTCACCAAGAATGCCGCCAAGGTGCCAGTCGCTCAAACCTGCAAATTGGGGCCGCTGGATCCAACCCGCAGCAGTGACGCCAGCTATCTTGCGGACCAGATCAATCAGGCCATCCAAAATGGAAGCTGTCTGCCAGGAATTTATGCAACCGACAGATTTGTCTTCCGCGCCCAGGCAGCCGCGGTTGAATTGATCTTTACTGTAAAGGGTCAACCTTAGCAGACGCTGCGTCTTTTTGAAAAGGTTCTTATGCCTCCCAGCCTGGACGGAAAATATACATCAGGTAGACGGCATCCTTCCCTATTTAGGAAACCGCATCAGCGCGCTCCTTTACCCATCGGCCTGATCATTCTAGCGATTATTATCGCCTTGTTTGCATTTATCCAGCCATCGCAATATTTTGAAAATCCCATGGATGTAAATAAGATTAAAGTACCGAGCGCGACGCCATCCGCCACGCCGCTGCCATTTCCAACCGACGTGCATGGCGGACATATCGTTTTTACTTGCACGCGCAACAACATTAATCAAATCTGCATCATCAACGCCGATGGTTCTGGTTACAAACAATTGACCGACAACAATACGAACACTTATTATCCGGCCATTTCTCCTGACAGCAAGTCGGTCGTCTATGCAGTAAACCATTACGATAATTTTGATCTTTACTCGATCAACTTGAACGACTCAAAAACGACCCAGCTGACGAACAATATCGGCAATCCTTTCTCGCCCGATTTTTCGCCGGATGGTAAACAAATTCTCTTCGTCAACAAAACGGCAGATGGAAAATCCGAGCTGTGGGTCATGGGCAGTAATGGCGAAAAACCACATGCAATATACACGGGGACAAAGACCATCGTCGGCGCGGCCTGGTCGCGGGATGGAAATCAGATCGCCTTCGCCATGTCTGTCGAGAATAATTTTTCTTATCAGGTTTTCGCGCTCAATGCAAAACAACCCACACAAGCGCCGCGCCAAATTACGCAAAGCGCGAACGATATCGGCGGAAGTCTGGCCTGGTCGCCGGACGGATCAAATATTTTGATCTACGCTGGTCCGGTCGCGGCCAGGGAAATTTACCGGGTCGATGTTGCGACCGGTGCGCTCACACAATTGACCTTTGGCGGAAACAACGCCGCCGCGGCTTATTCACCCGACGGGCAATACATCATCTACAATTCTCTCCGCAACAACGATCAGGCCGATCTGTATATCATGCGCGCCGATGGGCACAGCACACGCCAATTAACAAGCAATCCCGAACCGGATTGGCAGCCGCAGTGGGGACCGTGATCCGCGTCATTGCGAGGTGCGGCA
>JAKAMM010000392.1 GCA_021812905.1 Chloroflexota bacterium
CTCGGCCGCATCGTCCCGGGCGGAGGCGGTTTCTTCGTCGCGTGGAAAGCTTCGAGCGGATTCCTCTTCGATCACATCGAGCCATATAGCGGCATGATCGCCGGTCAAGTTCAACAGTTGGTGTATGGACGCGTTGCGCAGGCCGGCGAGAATCCATATATTTTGACCATGCCTTTTTTTCTTTTGCCTGTTTACTTTCCTCTGGCTTTGATTTCGGACCCGGCGATTGCGCGCGGTCTGTGGATGTTTATTTCTGAGGCGGCTTTGCTCGCCACAGCCTGGTTAAGTCTGCGCTTGATCGAGTGGGAGCCGCGTCGGCCTTTCCTGATCGTCTTTTTTCTACTTTCGATTTTTTCGTTTTATTCAGCAGTGTCCATGTTTGAGGGAAGCCCCGCCGCTGTTTTGGCGTTGCTCTATTTTGGAATTCTCTGGACGTATTATTCCGAACAGGATGAACTGGCTGGCGCATTGCTTGTCTTTACTTTATTCAAATGGGAAATCGGTTCCCTCTTCCTGCTGCTCATCTTCTGGCGGATTTTTTCCGAGAAGCGCTGGCGCGTCCTTGCCGGGTTTGGCATGACGCTCTTTGTCTTGCTGTCCATTTCATTCCTGGTCTATCCGGGCGGCAATTGGATCTTTCCGATGCTGACGGCCCTGCTCGCTATCATCCGCTCGGATTTCGGTATAACAACTGCTGCCATCTTCGCTCGTCTGTGGCCCGATTACGGGACGCGCCTGACGCAGATCGTGACCACCGTGACGGTCGTTGTGCTTTTCTATGAATGGTATAAAGCGCATCACGCAAACTTCCGCCGCTTCATCTGGGTCGCGTGTCTTACGTTGGCTGCAACGCCTTTGATCGGTTTTCGCACTGAAATGAGCAACCTTGTCGCCTTATTTCCGGGCCTTGCCCTGATCTTTGCCGCCGCGGTTGAACGCTGGCGAATCGGTTACTGGCTCTCAGGATTACTTTTGTTCATTGTTTTTATAATTCCCTGGAGTCTATTCGCACGGGCATATGTTTTGGGCAGTATGCGCGCGCAGGATTTGCTCTTTCTGTTCTATCCCATCTTCGTCATTGCTGGCCTATACTGGACGCGCTGGTGGTTTCTACGCCCGCCGCGCACCTGGCTCAATCACGTCCGCTCCCTTCGCAACTGACCGCTAATCGCTAACTGCTAACCGCTAACATGAACTGGCGCACCTACCTCACTCTCGCTCTTCTCGGCTTTGCGCTGTCTTTTGCCATAGCACAATTCCAGCATTTCCCCGGCTATCTTGATTCGGATTACTACTTCTCCGGCGGCGTTCGACTCGCGCAGGGAAAAGGTTTCACTGAGCCGTATCTCTGGAACTACCTCGACGATCCGCAAGGCTTGCCTCACCCTTCGCACACATACTGGATGCCGCTTTCCTCGATCATTGCCGCGGCGGGCATGTGGCTCACCAGGCAAACGACTTATCCCGCCGGACGCCTGGGCTTTCTGCTTCTGGCCGCACTCGTCCCGGTGGTCACTGCCGCCCTGGCTTATGATTTCACCAAACGGCGTGAGCTGGCTGTTATCTCCGGTCTGCTGGCTGTCTTCTCGATCTATTATGCGCCCTTCATGTCGGTCACCGATAATTACGGGCCGTATCTTTTTCTCGGCGCGCTTTATTTCCTGACTCTCTCCTCCCGCAAAACAGTTTCATATTTTATTCTTGGATTGCTTGCCGGACTCCTGACTCTCGCCCGCAGTGATGGACTTCTCTGGCTCGGCATTACTTTCCTCGTCATCTTCTTCCGCTTTCTCTCCGACAAAAAGCCGGGCACGGCTTCGATCAACCTGCTCCTCGCTTTGGGCGGATTCCTGGCCGTCGCTGGTCCGTGGTTCTGGCGGACATATTCCATCTATGGCACATTCCTCGCCCCCGGTGGAAATTATCTGCTGTGGCTCAAGAATTACGATCAGACTTTCTCTTATCCCGCATCTCAATTGACGATGCAGGCCTGGCTCGCTCAAGGCTGGCCCAAAATTATCAGCACGGACTTCGCGGCTTTGAAGTTCAACCTGCTCAATACCTTTGCCGCTCAAGGCGGGATTTTTCTGTTTCCCTTTATCCTGATCGGTCTTTGGCAAAATCGCAAGGATGAACGCATTCGCATTGCGTCCATTGCCTGGTTTGGACTTCTGTTCGTGATGACCGTCGTCTTCCCTTATGCGGGTGCGCGCGGAGGATTTTTCCACTCGGGTTCGGCCATCCAATCTGTCTGGTGGGTTCTCGCTCCTCTTGGCCTTGAGTCGGTCGTTTCTGCGGCGCGCAAACGCAACTTGTTCACGCCTGAGGCGTTCAAGATATTCCGTGTTGCGTTGGTTGGCATCGCCATCGTCATGACGGGTTTGATTATTTATCTTCGTGTTCTCTCCGGTTGGGGAGAGGGGGAACAGAACTATCCCAAAGTGGAAGCCTTCCTTCAACAAAATGGCATCCGTTCCGGCGACGTTGTGATGGTTCGCAATCCGCCCGGATATTATTTAATGACGGGTCGCTCTGCGATAGTTGTTCCGGAAGGTAATGAAACAACCATGCTTGCAGTGGCGGCGCGTTATCATGCGCGTTATCTCATCATTGAAGCCGCGGGTGCGGCTGGGCCGATCGAAACAGTCTACAACAATAAACAGAGTCAGCATCTTCGCTTTTTAGGTGAACTTGATGGCACGCGCATCTTTGAAGTCCAGCCCTGATCTTTCAGTCCACGACCTTGCTCTATTGGCCGCGGCAGTCATCTTTGGCGCGGGCGTATATTTGCTCACCAGCTTTTTTATTTATCGCATCGGCTTTCCGCTCGACGATTCGT
>JAKAMM010000393.1 GCA_021812905.1 Chloroflexota bacterium
GGAAACGCTGAAGGAAATCAGCGCGGGGCACATCCCAACCATCACAGCGCTGAACAAAATAGATCGCCTCAGCCAGCCCGAAGTCGCGCGCGAGACGGCGCGTAATTATCCGAAATCGATTGCAGTGTCAGCCCGCAGCGGCCTGGGTCAAGCCGAATTGCTGCATCTGATCAAGCAGGAGCTTTATGAAACATACACGCCGGTCCACGTGCGCCTGCCTTATCAGCAGGGCGCCTTGATCTCACTCTTTCACGAAGCCGGGCAAATCGAGCGCATCGAACACGGGCGCGGCGGCGTCGTGATTCAGGGGCGCGTCCCCGGACGCCTGGCCGCGCAATTCTCGCAATGGCAGGTGGCCGAAATACAACCCGAACTTGAAAACGAGGAGGAAATTTAGTGTCGAAATCGCTCGATTGGCTTTCTGAATTTCTCCCCCATCGCAAAGGGCTGCTGCCTTTGATTGGCATCGCTTTGATTCTGCTCGACCTTTTACTGCAATTCATTTGGCCCGGCTCGGAACTTGCAATTACAAACTTGTTTTTACACATCGGATTGATCGTCACCATCTTCGGACTCATGCCGGCATGGGCATTGTAACAAACCCAAAAGGAAATCGTTTCTGGAATATGTTGTTTGGGGCCGGGTTGATACTCGGCCTCATTTTGCGTTTCTATCTCGCCAGTTTTGCAAAGACACCCGGCCACGGCGACTCGGCTTTTTATTACACGGTTGCAAAAAACATTGCACTTGGCCGCGGCCCGGTCATCGACTACATTGTCTATTTTTTCAACGGCCTGCTTCCGCTTCCACATTATGCCGGTGATTTTTGGAATCCGAGCGCCTCATTCATCATCAGCATTCCGATGCTTTTATTCGGGACATCCATCCATGTTGCGTTGATCGCCCCGATTCTTTTTGGGATCATTCCTGCCGCGGTCGGATATCTGGCAGGCAGGAAAATCTCCGGTTCAGTCTCGACCGGGGCGCTGGTCGGCCTGCTGACATTTTTTTCCCCGTTCCAGGTCTGGTACTCGGTCTCGACCGAAGCCATTATTTTTTCCGGGGCATTTGGCGCGCTGGCGCTTTATTTCATCATAAAAGGAAGTGAATCATCGCGCAATTTTCTCATCGCTACTATATTTACCGGGCTGGCTAATCTAATTCGCCAGGACAACATTCTCCTGCTGGGTACGCTTGGGATCTGCATTCTGCTATCGTCCATCCCGTGGAAATCAAAACTGCTGATCGCCAGCGCGGCGGTTGGAATTCATATCCTGATCCTCTCGCCTCTATTGATCAAAAATTACACGGAGCTCCACGCGTTCTTTCCGTCCGGTCCGGCAAAGACAGCATTCCTGACGACCTACGAAGACTTCCATTCATTCAACAAAGAAATTGACTGGCCCACCCTGCGCGCCACATTTGGCATCAAGGGAATTATCAACAGAAGATTGCATACCGCCTGGGAAAATTTGCTGCAAGTTAATTATTATATTAACCCCATCCTGACCTGGCTTTTTCTGGCCGCTCTCGCTGGAATGATATTTCTGCGCCGGGAATGGCCCAAACTTCGAATGCTTCTGCCGGCTTTTCTATTCTTTATCTTTGAATATTTGTTTTACTCTTTCATTGCCAATTTCTCCGGCCCCGGCTCGCTGATGAAGAGCCTCGGCGCGTTAATGCCTTTTGTCTGCATCGTGATCGTTGACTTCGCCGCGCAATATGTCCAATCAAAATCAATATTGGCTGGCGCTGCAATTTTACTGGCGGCGTATTGCGGCTACCTGGGCTTCCAACAGAATTATTCTTCGACTGTTTACTATAACGGAGTTTACGAAAGTTATAAGATCGTCAAAAGCGACATCGAGGCGGACGCAAGCAAAAGAGGTATCGCAGAAACGGACATTGTCGTCATGGCGCGTGACACATGGGACGTTAACGAAGGCACGGGCTTCAAAACCGTAATGGTTCCCAACAACGATCTCGATACGATTGTTTACGTTGCCCAACATTACAACGCCCACTATATCCTGCTGCCCGCCAAACGCCCGCGACTGGATTTAATCTACGATTTCAGCAGACCTGATCCACGTTTCTGCTTTGTGGCGGATATTTCCAACTCCAATTTGAAAATATTCTGGATAGATTTCAATCCGTAACAAAAAAGGATTGGCCGTTTGAGCCAATTCTTTTTTGTCGTTCAGTTTTCGAGTAACAATCACTCAAATTTTTAGATCGTCGGCCCTGCGTCAATGACTTCCTGCGGCGTATGATCTTCAAACTTCTTGAAATTCTCAATAAATCGCGCCGCCAACTGACGATACTTCTTGTCATATTCCTTGGTGTCCGGCCAGGAGTTGGACGGGGTAAGCACTTCGTCAGGAACATTCGGACATTTGGTGGGCACATCAAAACCGAAGATCGGGTCTTTTGTAAATTTGACCTTATTCAATTTTCCAGTCAATGCTGCGGACAATAAAGCGCGCGTGTATTTGATGCTGATACGTTTGCCCACGCCATATGGTCCGCCGACCCAGCCGGTATTGACCAGCCAGCAATTGACTCCGTAACGCTCGATTTTTCGTTTGAGAATATCCGCATAAAAATACGGATGATGCACCATGAACGGTCCGCCGAAACAGGCCGAGAAAGTAATCTCCGGCTCTTTGCCGAGACCAACTTCCGTGCCCGCGATCTTGGATGTGTAGCCCGAAACAAATTGATACAGCGCTTGATTCGGAGTCAGGTGCGCGATGGGCGGCATCACACCGGACGCATCACAGGTCAGGAAAATAATATTTTTCGGGTGTCTGGCTTTTTTCTC
>JAKAMM010000024.1 GCA_021812905.1 Chloroflexota bacterium
TGTGGATACCCCAGTTCAGACCGGTATCAAGTCCATTGACGCCATGATCCCGGTTGGACGCGGCCAGCGTGAACTCATCATCGGCGACCGCCAAACCGGCAAGACTGCCATTGCGATCGATACGATCATCAATCAAAAAGGCAAGGATCTGGTTTGTATCTATGTGGCGATTGGCCAGAAGAAAGCCGCGGTTGCCCGCACGGTCGGCATTCTCGAGCGTGCCGGTGCGATGGACAACACCATCGTCGTTGTTGCCGCCGCTGACGAATCAGCCGCTCTGCAATACATTGCTCCTTATTCCGGTTGTGCCATTGGCGAAGAATTCATGGAAAGCGGCCGCGATGCGCTCGTAATATATGATGACCTTTCCAAGCATGCCTGGGCGTATCGCCAGGTTTCCTTACTCCTGCGCCGTCCGCCTGGACGTGAAGCGTATCCCGGTGATGTGTTCTATCTCCACTCCCGCTTGCTTGAGCGTGCCGCGCGGCTTGCGACCAAATATGTCATTGTCAAAAAAGATTTCAGCAAAGCGCTGGCTTCTGAATCCGATGGCATGGACAAGAAAGTTTATGCCGGTCCGATTTCCAAGGATCAGGCCGAAGAAGCCCGCAAAGAAATGAAGGACGCTGACAATTTCAAGATTGTCAAAGTCAAAGGCACGGGTGGTTCACTCACCGCGTTGCCGATCATTGAAACTTTGCTTGGCGATGTTTCAGCTTATGTTCCGACCAACGTTATTTCAATTACCGATGGTCAGATCTATCTTGAATCCAACCTGTTCAATGCCGGTATCCGCCCGGCCGTCAATGTGGGTATCTCGGTCTCCCGTGTGGGTGGCGATGCGCAGACCAAAGCCATGAAACAGGTGGCTGGACGTCTGCGCCTCGACATGGCCGCCTATCGTGAATTGGCTGCCTTCGCTTTGATGGCATCCGATCTCGACAAAGCCACGCAACAACAGCTTGGCCGCGGTCAACGAATGCAGGAAATTCTCAAGCAACCCCAATACTCCCCGATGTCGCTTCCTGATCAAGTCATTGCCATGTTTGCCGGCACCAACGGTTACGCTGATGGCGTTCCGGTGGAGAAGATGGCGCAATGGCAAAATGATTTGCTCAAGTTCATGGAATCTTCCTATCCTGAAATTGGCAAAAATATTTCCGAAAAGAAAATGATCACGGACGACAACCGTGCGAATCTTACGAAGGCGCTCGACGCTTTCCGCTCTGGTTGGCAGGCATAACCCATGGCATCCGCACGAGAGATGCGGCTTCGCATCAAAAGTGTAAAAAATATTTCGCAGGTCACGCGTGCCCTGGAAGCTGTCAGCGCGGCGAAAGTACGCAAGGCTGTTCAGGCTGTGACCGCGACGCGCTCGTACGCGACCAAAGCCTGGCAGGTGCTGACTCACGTTGCGGCTCAACCCGGACGCCAGAGCCTGCATCCATTATTGACGGATCGTACTAATCCCAAAACGGCTCTCGTTATTGTGATCACCGGCGACCGCGGTTTGGCTGGCGCGTACAATACAAACGTGATCCGTTACGTCGCTCAGCACTTCGACAAATACTCGCTCCCCGTTAAATACATCGCGGTTGGGCGCAAGGGCCGCGACTTGCTTTTCCGCCGTCGCAAACAGGTCATTGCGGATTTCAGCAACCTGCCTGCTGCACCGTCTTTTGCAGATATATCTGCTGTTGGCCGTCTGGCCGTGGATGAATTCATGAAAGGCGAGGCGGATGAAGTCTTTTTGGTCTACACGGATTTCATCAACATGGCCCGCCAGGTTGCGACGATGAAAAAACTTCTGCCGCTTGAATTTAAAAGCGGTGAAGGCCGGGTCGAGGAATTTGAAAACAAAAATGGCCCGTCGGCTGCGTATGAATATGAACCTGATCAGCGCGAAATCCTCGATGAGATCATCCCGCGCTTTACGGCATTGCAGGTTTATCAGGCTGTGCTTGAATCGCAGGCCAGTGAACATGCCGCACGCATGATTGCCATGCGCAACGCCACAGATAACGCGAAGGAATTGGTAGGCGGGTTGCAACTGGCTTATAACAAAGTTCGCCAGCAGGCGATTACGAACGATATCCTAGACATTGTCGGCGGCGCGGAAGCGCTGGCCGCGAAATAACTGGAGGAACGAATCATGGCAAATGCAACAGGCCGTGTGGTACAAATTCTTGGTGGTGTGGTGGACGTGGAATTCCCCGAGGGCGACATCCCTGAGCTTTACGAAGCCATCGAAGTCGAACGTCCGGGAAAAGATGCGCTGATTCTTGAAGTTCAAAAGCACATGGGCAATAACATGATCCGCACCGTTTCGATGGATTCAACGGACGGTTTGCAACGCGGTCTCCCGGCCACTGCAACCGGTGCGCCTATTATGGTTCCCGTTGGCCCGGCTACGCTTGGACGCATCTTCAATGTGTTGGGCAAGCCCGTAGACAATAAAGGCTCTGTCGAAGCGGCGACCCGTTATCCGATCCATCGCGCCGCGCCGACGTTCGCAGAACAATCTACCCACGTTGAAATTTTCGAGACAGGCGTCAAAGTCGTTGACTTGATCGCTCCGTTCACCAAAGGCGGCAAGACCGGCATCTTCGGCGGGGCAGGCACGGGCAAGACCGTTATCATTATGGAACTCATTCGCTCGGTCGCGACTGAGCACGAAGGCAACTCTGTGTTTGCAGGTGTGGGCGAACGCACGCGCGAAGGCACACAGCTTTATCGCGAAATGCTCGAATCCGGCGTTATGAAAGATACTGTCATGGTGTACGGCCAGATGAACGAACCGTCTGGCGTGCGATTGCGCGTTGCCCTCTCTGCGCTTTCGATGGCCGAATATTTCCGCGATCAGGGCCGCGATGTTTTGCTCTTCGTGGATAACATTTTCCGCTTCTCCATGTCTGGTTCTGAAGTTTCGGCTCTGCTCGGACGTATGCCGTCCGCTGTAGGTTACCAGCCGACTCTGGCAACCGAAATGGGCGAGCTTCAGGAACGCATTACTTCCACACGCACCGGTTCGATCACATCCATGCAGGCCGTGTATGTTCCTGCGGATGATTACTCCGATCCCGCGCCAGTGGCGACCTTTACCCACCTTGACGCGACAATCGCGCTCGAACGTTCTATCGTGGAAAAAGGCATTTATCCGGCTGTGGACCCGCTCGGTTCGACCTCTCGAATTCTGGATCCCACTATCGTGGGCGAAGAGCACTACCAGACGGCGCGTGAAGTCCAGCGCATTCTCCAGCGCTATAAAGATTTGAATGACATCATCGCCATTCTCGGTATCGACGAATTGAGCGAAGATGATAAACTTATCGTGGCGCGCGCCCGCAAAATCGAACGTTTCTTCTCGCAGCCATTTTTCGTGGCGGAGCGTTTTACCGGCATTGACGGTCGTTACGTCAAACTTGCGGACACCGTGCGCGGTTTCCGCGAAATTTTGGATGGCAAGTGCGACGATCTGCCGGAGCAGGCTTTCATGATGGCCGGTACAATTGAAGATGTGCGCGAGAAGGCCGAAAAATTAGCCAAGGCTTCGTAATTATCATTGCGAGATGTTTTTTGCGAAGCAATCTCATACAGTAGGAGATTGCTTCGGCGGAAGAACAACGCCTCGCAATGACAGGATGTAAATTATGCCGATTCGTTGTGAAATAGTTTCTCAAGATCGAACCGTCTTTCAAGACGATGTGGATATCGTCGTCTTGCCGGGCGCGGGTGGGGAGATGGGCATTTTGCCTCATCATGCCCCGGTATTGACCACGCTTAAATACGGCGTTGTAAAAGTCCGCCGCCATGGGAAGGAAGAGGTGTTTGTGGTGGCCGGCGGTGTGGCTGAAGTCCAGCCTGAGATCATAACCATCCTGGCTGATGCCGCCGAAAATGTTGAAGAAATTGATGTTGCCCGGGCTGAGACCGCCAAACGTCGTGCCGAGGAAATTCTGAAGAAGGGTATTCCTGCCGATGCGACCGATAAATATCTCGCCATTGAGGCCGCCCTGCGGCGATCCAACCTGCGTCTCGATTCGGCGCGCCGTTATCGCAAGAGCAATTCTCGTTACTCGGAATAGTAGAAAAAATCGTGGCTGTGTTTTCAAAAGATCTTGGCATTGACCTTGGCACCATGTTCACGCGCCTTGCAGATAGCACTCAGGTGCTTTTGCAGGAACCGACTATTGTTGCCATCGAAGTGGAGCAGCAAAAGATGGTGGCGGTCGGTCAGGAGGCGCTTGACATGGTTGGCCGCGTCCCGGACAGTATTGAAGTTGCGCGCCCGCTTCGCAATGGCGTCATTGCGGACTATGAAATCACTGAAACGCTGCTTTCGTATCTGCTCCGCCGCGTCAGCGGTTCGTTGCGGGTGTTTCGTCCACGCGTGATGATTTCCGTACCGTATGGCGTGACCAGTGTCGAACGCCGCGCAGTTTACGAAGCTGTGATGGAAGCCGGTTCACGTGAGGCGAGTCTCATTCAACAATCTCTGGCGGCTGCATTGGGTATCGACCTGCCGATTGGTTCGCCTTCGGGTAACATGGTGATTTGTCTGGGCGGTGGATGCACAGAAGCTTCGGTCATGGCGATGTATGGCATTGTCTCGGCTGACACGCTTCGTAAAGGCGGCCTGGACTTGGATGACGCGATTGTCAATTATGTGCGTCGCAAGTACGGCGTGATCATTGGCCAGGTAACGGCAGAACAGCTCAAGGTCAAGATCGGAGCCGCCGTTCCTCAGGATGCCGAAAACAGCCTGGAAGTGCAGGGACAGGATCAGGTGACCGGCCTGCCGCGTCCGATCACGCTGACAACGGGGGAGATCGTCGAAGCCTTACAGGAGCCCTTGAAGGATATTACTGAAACCTGCCGCAAGGTGCTTGAGAAAACACCGCCCGAACTGGTGTCGGACATCATTGATCGCGGTGTGGCCTTATGTGGAGGCGGCGCGTTGCTACGCGGCATTGATAAATTGCTGACCAAGTCTCTTGGCATTCCGGCATATCTGGTGGATAACCCCATGACGTGTGTTGTGGAGGGTTCGATCCGAGGCTTGGGAATGATGAATGTTTTGCGGCGCAATCTGCCGCAGGTGTAGAAAAGCAAAACGGCTTCCTGATGAGAAAGCCGTTTTTGTTGCGGGTGAATTAATCCAGATAGTAGGTCATTCTCTGCAAGTGGGTGGCTGGATCAATATATTGAACGCGAACATTGTCCGGCACGTTGAGGCTAATCGGTGCATAGTTGAGGATGGCTCTTATTCCCGCCTGCACCAGTTTATCGGCCACAGCCTGTGCCATCGAAGCCGGGACTGTGATCATCGCCATTTTGATTCTTGCTGAGTGAATGCGCTCCACCAATTTGGCTGTATCTTCAATGATAAAATCGCCGACTTTCTGTCCAACCTTGGCCGGATCGTTGTCGAAAATTATGGCGACGCGAAAGCCGCGGTTGGTGAATCCCTGATAGCGGGCCAGGGCATGCCCCATGTCGCCTGCGCCGACGATGACAACATCCCACATACGGTTGACATTCAGGATCTCTCTCAATTTATCGATCAGGAATGAAATCGAATAGCCGGTTCCCTGTTTGCCAAATTCGCCGAATTGGGAAATATCCTTGCGAATTTGCGCAGCAGAGATTCCGACATGTTCGCCCAATTCCTTCGATGAGGTGGTTTGCTTCCCGTTTTCAGCCATGCGTTGCATTGCGCGTAAATAAACAGGAAGACGACCGATGATAATATCGGGGATCTTATCTACCTTCATAGTACACCCTCGCCTTACTGGATTTGAGAGTAAATCTACCATAAAATTTGATTTTGTACAATTCTCCACAAGTTCGGTACAAATAAAAAGGCGACCAAAAATTTAAGCCTGTCCAAAAACTGGCAAAGATCATTGGCTTATTATCCTGGAAAACAAACGCATCTTATAGAATTTCAATAGTCGTTCCCACAAGGCTGTGCAGGACAGCCAAGTACAGGAGTCGGCTATCCTGTCTGCCGGATACAATATTTTCGCAGAGCCCGGGTTCACCGCTTTATGAAAAATTTATGGCGTTGCACTCAGTTCCAAAGTGTAATGCGTGTACTCCAGCCCACCACTGACAGAGTGAGTCGTCAGCCGCACGAGATAACTTTGTCCGGCGTTCACGTTCAATACTTTACGTTCGCCGCATGATAACTCTCCCCAGTTTTGCAGCGGCGCGTTGTTTTGCCAGAGTTCCACACTTAACGTGCCATTGCCCGCGCAAATCAAGCTGGCAGAAATGCTCGTATTGTACGGAGTGAACCGAATCCAATCTTCTGCGTCGCCACTCGGCGCGGATACATCGCTCGAATAAATCATAGATCGTGTGCCTGTTGGCGAGAAGGTGATGTTCACGGCAGGCGCTTGTTGCGAATCATTATCCTGTAATGCGGCGACCAGCGTGGGCGTAATCGTCGGTAGGATAACTGTCGGCGTGCCTGTGCTAATCACATCGCCGCCTCCACCGATGATCGGCAAATTTTCCGTGCCGCTGGCTTGCACATACGCCGCAGTGACCCAGCCTTTTCCATCCGGCCCATTTGCGAAAACAATCTGCAGCCAAATGCCATTGGCATCCTTGCCGATCAGCGTGACAACATCTTTTGGGTTCAACGTGCCGAGCGCATTGAAGTCCGTGCCTGGCCCGCTGCGGATGTTGACCTGTTGAATGACCACACCGCTTGGTCCGGATGAAGATCCGCTTTCATTAGCGGACGTTGGAGCGGGCGCGGCCCCAATGACCGGAACCGCGTCATTGTTCTTGACCTCCACATACTGCGCCGTGACCCAGCCCTTTCCATCGGATGCTTGTGCGAAGATGATTTGATACCAATTCCCGCTTGGATCTTTTCCGATGATCTGAACTTTTGCAGAGGGATTGATCATTCCTAAAGTCGCGCCCGCCGTGGATGGCTCGCCGCGTACATTGACTCTGGTGGATGTTGTCCCCTCGATTGGCGCGGGCGTGGGAGCGGCTGTCGGAGGCTGAGCTGTTTGGGTCGGGGGAGGAGGCGTGGTCGGCGGCAAGGTGGAGGTGATGATGAAAATCGTCGGCGTGGCCGCGTCCGGCAACGTCATGTTAAGTCCGCAACCGGATGTAAGCAGAGCGAACACTGCGATGAAGAAAATAGTTTTATGCACGCGATAATTGTAATCCAGCGCTTGGAAGTGGGTCGCGCCTTTTAATTCGAGATAACAAAAACCGCCTTTCGGCGGTGTTGGATCAGGCGCCCCCGCGCAGGCTCGAACTGCGGCTTTCGGCTCCGGAGGCCGACGCTCTATCCACTGAGCTACGGGGGCACGCGCACGAATTTTATCATGATAATAAAAAACTTCGGAAGTCTTCGCGATGCAAGCCTTTTGGTGCGAGACTACCGAAGTTTGTGTTTACGCTTTTACTTGCGGAGCTAGTGCGGCCAATTCAGTTCGCAGTTTTTGAACGATCGCCAGATTGCCGCCTTCATCACCGAGTTTGGAATATTCTTCCTTCTTGAACGCCAATTCGCCACAAGTGCGGAAGAAACGCGCTGCCGATGGGCCGCCTGTGAAAAGGGCTGTGCTCATCGTCATCGGTGATAACGCCTTTCGGAATTGTGCCTGTGAGATCAGGCCCGAAGCGACTTCCTCCTGCAATTGTTTTTGCATGATGGCGCGTTCGCGTCCGATCATGATGAAGATAAAGAGCGCCATGAAAAACCAGCCCGACCAATCCAGCAGGCTTCCCAGCGCAAAGCCCGTCACTCCGCCCACGAAACTTCCGAAGCTGTTGTGGAAAGCGTGCAGAAAAACCGCCGTAAAATAGCCGGTCGGAACCGCGATAATTTTGACCAGCACATTCCTGTTCAAGCGCGCCACTGCCAGGCCGATCCCTGTGAAGGCTGTATAAAATGGATGTTGCCAGGGAACGACAATTACGCGGACGAAAACCAACTGCCATAATCCGTTCCAGCCGCCTTCCTGAAACCCATGACCGTAAATGTATAAAATATTTTCTGTCGCTGCGAAGCCCAATGCCACTATTCCGGCATAGATAACTCCATCCAGGATCGAATCAAATTCTTTGCGGAAGAAAAGGAAAATTATCAACACCGCCAACCCTTTGAGTCCCTCTTCCACAAAAGGCGCGACCAGTGAAGCTGTGGCTTGGTCAGCCACATCGCCGGAACCCGTCAGCGCATAAATGCTGTAACCAAAGATGGTATTGATCACGAATGCGCCGCCTGCCGCAACTACTGCGCCCCAAAAGAATGCTCCGCCCAACAACGCCAGTGGTTCTTTTTCATAACGATCCAGCCAGTACACGAACATTGCCATCAGAAAAGCAGGCACGAACGCAAAAAACAACGAAACGATAAGGGCCATGATTCTCCTCCGCAGAAAGTTTAGCGACCGCGCTGGTCGCCCAGAAATTATTGTACTGATTGTTATTGAAAAAGCAAGCGGGTTCTTTCAGTCTGTGTGCTATCCGAGGAAATTTCCAGCGCGTCCAAAACTTCATCAGGGCGTCCTGTCGCACCTTCGCGCGCTGAAAGCCGCATAAATACCCTCACCTCTTGCCCCTCTCCTCGCGAAGCACTCCCGAAGGGAGCAGGGAGAGGGGATGGGATGAGGGAGAGTTCTTCGATCAATGGACGCAGGTCGTATTTTTTGCCGCGACGTTCGCGCGGAATGGATGTGCTTGTCAGCAATTCTTCGATCTTGCGCTTCAATTCGGGTTCGTCAACGGCTTCCGTCAAAGTGGCCTCATACTCGGCTGACAGCACCTGCGTCTGGACTGCGGGCGCGCGTTCGTCCACGTTTTCCACCTTCAAGATCCCGATGCCCGATGGCATGGCCGCTTGCAGACGTTTCGGCAATTCGGTCAGATCCATTTCTTCGTTCAGGCGCATGTCGAGCACTTCACAGCGCGAGGAAAAACCCAAAGGCAGGGCGGTGGCGATATGAATCTTGGGCTGAGGATGAAATCCTTGCGAGTACGCCAGCGGAAGTCCGGCGCGACGCGTGCCGCGTTCCCAGATCGTGTTCAAGTCGAGATGTCCGATGTAGCGCAACGCGCCCGTCTTCGCGAACGTGATCCTGATTCTCATTAATCACCAACTACTGACAACTGATGACTGTCCACTGATAACTGTTTACTGACGGGGCTTTTCACATCCGGACATTTCCAAACTTCACCCGGATTCTCGCGGCGGATATTTGCAAAGGTCGGCAAAATGCCGCACGCAAAACAATTCAAGCGGCAGTCCACGCGGATCTTGCCCTCAAGCGATTGCCGGAAATCCTGGAACAGGAAATTCTTTCGCACAGCGGTGGTGATGTGATCCCAGGGAAAAACTTCGTCGGTGCGGCGCTGGCGATAAGTGTAAAACGCGATGTCGAGACCGTGCTCCGAAAAAGCCGCTTCCCAGATTCCATATTTGTTGTGGTCATTCCAGGCATCAAACTTTGCGCCATTTTTCCAGGCCGTGTAAATAACTTCAGCCATACGTCTGTCGCCGCGTGTCAACCAGGCTTCGAGCAGACTGTCGTCTGGTTCCGTCCAACTTAATTTGATGTTGCGATCGCGCAGTTCGCGGTGCAACAAATTTTGTTTGGCAATGATATTTTCGCGCGTGTCGACAGAAACCCATTGGAACGGCGTCTGTGGTTTGGGCACGAACGTGCTCACGCCCGCATTGAGCTTGACCTTCATGCCCGCCACTTTGCGTCCTTCGGCAATGACGCGCTTGCACAAATCAGCGATGGCTTGCACATCTTCCAATGTTTCCGACGGATGACCGATCATGAAATACAACTTGATGGTCGTCCAGCCGCGGCGATAGATTTCGCGTGTGGTGTTAATGATTTCTTCGTTGGGAATAAATTTGTTGATGATGCGACGCATCCGTTCGGTGGCAGCTTCAGGGGCGAGCGTGAACCCGCCCGAATAATGTTCGCGCAGTTTATCCATCAAATCCACCGACACTGATTCGATGCGCAAGGAGGGAAGCGAGACGGTCAGCTTGCGTCCCTTGAATCTTTCACTGACTTTATTGACCAGCTCAACGACATAACTGAAGTCAGATGACGACAACGAGAGCAAGGCCAACTCTTCGAAGCCGGTTGCGTTGACGGCGGCTTCTGCGGCGTCAACGATTTGGTCCACGCTTCGTTCGCGGACCGGGCGCGTGATCATGCCCGCCTGGCAGAATCTACACCCGCGCGTGCATCCGCGCATAATTTCCACCGATACGCGGTTGTGTACCGTTTCGATGTTTGGCACGATGAAGTTTGTCGGTGGGGGAGGCAGGTGCGCCGCGATGCGTTTAACAATTGGGTTGGCGATGCCTGCGATGAGCGTCTCAACAAGCGAGACCGTGCCATCATCCAGATAATGAGGCTCGTAGAATTTTGGCACATACACGCCGGGGATTTTTGCCAGCGCGATTAATTTCTCGTCACGGGTCTTGTTGGCTTGAATGGCATTGATGATTTCGTGAATGACTTCCTCGCCTTCGCCGATGACAAAAGCATCAATGAAAGCATACATCGGCTCGGGGTTGGTGGCGGCGTGTCCGCCTGCGATAATGATGGGATGCTCATCAGTGCGGTCTTTGCTGCGGACCGGAATCCCAGCCAGGTCGAGGATGTTGAGCGTGTTGGTGTAGAGCGTTTCATAGGGCAGGGAAAAACCGATCAGGTCGAATCCGGCCACGGGTCGTTTTGATTCGAGCGTATATAACGGAATCCCGTGTTCGCGCATCCGGGACTCCATGTCGGTCCACGGTGCGTAGGTGCGTTCCGCCAACGCATCATCTCGGTGATTGACCTCATCGTATAAAATTTTCAGCCCAACATTGGAAACACCGATATCGTAAATATCGGGAAAAATAAACGCGACTTTGGTGCGGATTTTGTCCCAATCCTTGACAGTGATGTTGAGTTCGCCGCCTACGTAGCGCCCGGGTTTTTCCACTTTTAAGAGAATCCGCTCGAGGCGGGCTTGGATTTCGCTTGGAGTCAGCATAGGCGGCATTATACTTGATAAAAACTATCAAAAATGCAAGGCGTAAATATGATTAATTTTAGAACTGTATAATCCTTTCACAACTAGGATACATTTGCTGTGTCAAGGAGGCACGTAATGAAAAAGATTTTGTTTCTGGTGTTGGCGTTAGTCTTGGCAAGCTGCGCCCCGGTCGCGCCAGCTGTCCAGCCTACTGCCGCAATTCCCCCCACGCCGGTTGTTTTGGTCGCGACTGTTTTGGTTCCGGTCGTTCAAACTCAAATCATTCAGGCCACCGCTGCGCCGACCAATCCGCCCGCGCCGATTGCAACATTGGAAGTTCCCACTCAAACGCCAACGCTGGCTCCCACGACCGGAGCGATGGCGAATCCGCCGGCAGGGTCGAGTAGTTCTGGGGCAACTGCGACCGCCACTTTGCCGGCGGATGCTGGAGGAAACTTGTTTACGAACATGACCCGTTCGGGCAGTTACTTTAACCTACGCTGCCTGCCACAGGACATTACATTCGGCGTTTCGACCTCCAACCTTTACGTTGTCGAGGTGGATTTTTATTATCGCATGGAAGATCTGACGACCCAGCCAATCACTATTAGCCCGTGGAAAAACGTGGGCAAGATGACCAGTGATAAAAATGGAAATTACACGATCAACATTAACACGCTTCAACAACTAAGCCCGGATCTAAGGGCGAGCGCCAAGGCCTGGTTTGATTACGAGTTCGTAGGTATTTCCAAAGATACCAATGTTGCTGGACGCAGTGGAATAATTTCCAAACAGATCCTCTATCTAAAGGATTGCCCGTAAACACAGCCGATTAACCAAAACAGCCGAGGCAATATCCTCGGCTGTCTTGGTTAATTTTGATCTATGAAATAACTGGTTTCTTTACCAGCGCTTCACGTCCCCTTAACCACATCGCACCCAGACCAAAAAGTACGACCGCGAAGCTCAGCAATCTGCCAAGGAAACCAGTGGGAATGAGCGGGAACGAAAGCACCGCGATCGCAACCAGGGTGACGGTTATACCGATGATCATGGGCCAGAATTTGTGTTCAGCCAGCGGTGAGTTGGTGCGCATCAAGATCCATTTGCCAATGGTTGCACCGAAGACGATCTTCGCCACAAACGAAGTGACCAGCACGAAGCCGACGATGAAAGCGAACAACGTCAGAATCCCAAGCCAGATGATTGTTCCGCTTAAACTGCCCAGGGTTAGCACGCCAAAGATAATTGCGCCCAGGATCATGACAAACAAAATCAGCAGCACTGCAAAGAAGAAAGCCGCGTAGGCAATCACGCCCCAACCCAGGCTTGGCCAGGGTTTGCTTTGCAGTTTCTCGCTCAACGATTTGAACATGACCGGGAACAACCAGAACAAAAGCAGTCCGATCAATATGAGCGTG
>JAKAMM010000394.1 GCA_021812905.1 Chloroflexota bacterium
CAAGCTCGGCCATTCATACAGAACAAGAATGAAATCCAGTATTTGCCAAATTACGCAGTACGTTGTATCACCGACAAAAAACCGAGGGCGTTGATTCGCTCTCGGTTCGTAGAGTCCGCTCAAGGTCTAGCTATGGAAGCGGGTTGGGAGGAAAAGTTCCTTCCGGCGCGTAATAGTCGTTCGGGTCAACGCCAGTCGTCACATGACCGGCAGTCACAACCACATCAATCAACGTATGGTCATTACAACCATACTGCAAGCCACACGGTACCATTTGAGAATAGCCGCCGATGGGGCCTGGATTAAATCCGCCGCCCGGCAGGGTGTACGCCAAAACGCGATACGTGCCCGGAGGCAGGTTATCAAGCTGATATGAATTTTGTCCGAAGGCTGTGTCAACGTGATAATAGTTCGGTGCGCCAACCTGAAAGGCCACGATCCGCAAAGAAGGAATACCGCTGGCTGGATACATCAGCGTACCTGAAATACTCCCGGTTGCGGCAACGGGATGGAGCGTTGATGCAAGCGCGGGAACAACGGCTTGGGTTGCACTTGAAACTGGTTGAGCAGTGGCAATGGCCTGTGTCGCGGCTGGTTGCGCGTTGGCCGCCTGCTGGGTCATCGCTTGAAACGTGGCTTGAACGATTTGACTCACATCCTGAGTTGGTTCGCTAAAATTGATCGTAACGTGGTCCGGCAACGGGCCGCAGGAGGCCGCAAAAACAGCCAGCAAAGTCAGATACAGCATTACTCGTAAAGTACGCATTTTCTCTCCTCTATAAATTGATACCGCATGTTAATGGCTGGAAAGGTCAATGTCAATGGCAATCTCGTCACACCTTTAGGTGATAAGGCACATCGATCACAACGCGCTCCAGTCCCATCGTGCGGCGGCCATAAAGCAAAGCCGCTTTCAAAAGCCAGGCGGTTTGATTGTGCAAAAGATTCTGCCACCAGGAGGTTGTCACAAATTCAGGCAGGACGACAACCGCCAATTGACCGTCGTTATGCTCCAGATCAGTCTTCTCCAAATATTCAAGCAGCGGACCGACGATTGAGCGGAATGGAGACGGGACGATAACCAGCGGCACATCCGGCCACCACTCCTTCCATTCTTCGTTCACGCGGGACCCCGAGCCGGCTTCCATTTCGACGAAGACCGCCGTTACGTTTGACGAAATGGATTCCGCGAACGAGACTGCATTGATCATGCCGCGATGCACGCCTGAGATCGGGATCACCACCCGCGCCGGTTTGGCAGGTCGAAGTGAAGGCGGTAATCCGTGCAATGAAAGTTGTTCGCGGACTTGCTGATAATGGCGATGCACGCGCAGAAATAAGAACACCAGCAATGGGATAAGCAAAAGGGTGATCCACGCCCCTTCCATAAATTTGCTGACCGCCACCACGATCAACGTTGTTCCGGTTGCCAAAGCACCAAGCGCATTGATCGGAGATTTCCAGAGCCGGCCGGAGGTGCGGTCTTTTATCCAATGAATGACCATGCCTGCCTGCGAAAGTGTGAACGCCATAAATGCGCCAATCGCAAAAAGCGGAACCAGCGCGTGCGTGTCGCCGTTGAAAAAGATGATCAGCGCCGCCGTGCCTGCGCCGAGCAGGGTAATGCCGTTCGTGAACCCAAGCCGGTCGCCGGGACTGCTCAATTGACGCGGCAGGAATCCATGCTGGGCAAGGATGGCGGCTAAACGCGGAAAGCCCGCAAAACTGGTGTTGGCTGCGACGGTCAAAATACCAAGCGTGGCAAATTGAATGATGAAATAAAACGGACTCGTCCCAACCAGGCGGCGCGCCAGCGCGGAAAGGATCGTCTCTTCAGGCCCGGCTGTGACTGCGAAGAAACGAGTCAGTGCAATCGAGCCAATGAAAAGCGAAGCCATCAGGAAGGCCATTACCATCAAAGTCCTTCCGGCATTTTTCGATTCAGGCGGTTCAAAAACAGGAACGCCGTTGCTGATGGCCTCCACGCCGGTCAGCGCGGTGCTGCCAGTTGAGAAGGCGTGCAAAACGAGAAAAAGTGTCAGCGGCTCAAGCACCGGAACGTTGACCATTTCCAACGGAGTCGGCCCTTCGATGAAGAGACGGAAGAGTCCGTACGCAATCATGGCTAGATACGTCACCACAAAAAAATAAACCGGGATTGCCATTGCAGTTCCGGTTTCTTGAAGTCCGCGCAAGTTGAGCAGGGTAATGATAAGGAGCAGGAAAAGTGCAATTGAGACGCGGTACGGCCACAGGTCCGGAAATGCCGAAGCGATAGCCGCCACGCCCGCGGTCAGACTGACAGCCGCGTTCAATAAATAATCGGTCAACAAAGCCGCGGCTGCGACCAGTCCCGGAATCGTCCCCAGATTTGAACGCGCAACGATGTACGATCCGCCGCCGGATGGATAAGCGTGAATGGTTTGAAAATAAGAGAGCGCAACGATGGCGAGCAGAGTGCTGATGGCGAGGGCAATCGGCCAGGCATAAGCCAGTCCCGCCGTGCCAGCCACGATGAGCCCAAGATAAATTTCCTGGTTGGCATACGCGATGGACGCCAGCGCATCGGGAGAAAAAGCGGCCAGCGCACGGAGTTTATTGAGGCGCTGGTGTATGGCGGACGAGGTCGGTAACGCCGGTCCGATCAGCCAATCTTTCAAGTGTGAGAGCATGCGTTTCTTCTCCTCGTAGGTCAAACTTGATTATACGCTCGATAACCTGCTATACTATTTCGGAGAAAGGAAGCAGGATTCTTATGAGTCACAAAAAAATCATGATGGAACCCGACAAGAAAATCGCGCTGGTAGCACACGATAACAAG
>JAKAMM010000395.1 GCA_021812905.1 Chloroflexota bacterium
CAGTGCGTATGACCGTCAAGGGCTGATGGGTGATGTCTCAAATCTCCTCACCAGCGAGGGAGTCAATATCATCGACGTCAAAGTCAGTGTTAATCGCAGCCTGGCCGAATTAAGGCTGATCGTCGAAGTGCAGGATATTGCCCAACTCAGCAGAGTACTCACCAAACTTGAGAATGTTCCCAACGTGACCGAAGCCCACCGCGTCAGCGGATAGGGCTTTGGTTTTCGCAAAATTTGAACAACGAACCGCAAAGAAGCACATTGGCAAGCGGTGGTATAATGCGCCCGCTTTCAAAATGTCGATGCTCAGTGTGCAAGCCGCCCAGGTACGTATTCACTCCCACTTCAAGCCGGTAGAGACCGAAACTCTATCTCTTGCCCAATGCGCGGGACGTATTCTTGCAGCGGACATTCTCTCCTCCGACCTCCCCTTTTTTGACAATTCGTCCGTGGACGGCTTCGCCGTCAAGGCACGCGATCTTGCGAATACAACCACCGCATCTCCCCGGACCTTGCGCGTGGTGGCCGATATACCAGCCGGTTTCACATCTGATGTCGCCATCGCGCACGGACAGGCCGCGCGCATCATGACGGGCGCGCCTATGCCCAAAGGCACGGATGCAGTCATCATGGTCGAGGATACAGATTTCAACAACCGTGAAGCTGGCACACCCGCGCCGAGGGAAGTTCAGGCTTATAAAACGATCCGCGTGGGTGAAAATGTCCGCACACGCGGCATGGACGTCAAGACCGGCCATAAGGTTTTGTTCGCAGGCCACAAGCTGCGCGCTCAAGACCTTGGCCTGCTGGCAATGTTAGGCGTGGCAAATGTCGCCATCTATCGAAAACCGCGCGTAGCGCTGCTTTCAAGCGGTGATGAACTGACGCCGCTCGAAATGCCGTTGGAACCGGGTAAGATCAGAGATTCAAATTCGTACGTTCTTGCTCCCATGATCGTGGATTCCGGTTGCGATATTTTGCCGCTCGGCATCGCGCCCGATAACCGCGAGGCGCTCCAATTTCTGCTCGACCAGGCCATTGGCATGAATGCGGATGCAATCATCTCGTCCGCCGGAGTCAGTGTGGGCGCGTTCGATTTTATAAAGGAAGTCGTCGAGTCGCAGGGCAAGCTGGATTTTTGGAAGGTCAACATGCGCCCCGGCAAACCGCTGGCCTTCGGAGAATATCGCGGCATGCCTTTCATCGGACTGCCGGGTAATCCGGTGTCGGCCTTTGTTGGGTTTGAAGTTTTCGTGCGCGGCGCTTTGGGCCGGCTGGCAGGTTTAAAAACGGTTGCGCGCACAAAGGTCCGGGTGAGACTCGCTGAATCTGTCGAACTGGATGGACGAGAAAGTTATCTGCGCGCGGTCGTCAAAGAACAGGATGGAATCCTATCCGCAAAATTGACTGGGCATCAAGGCTCCGGAAATTTGCTTTCATTGGTTCAGGCAAATGCTTTACTAGTCATCCCCGCTGGGGTAAAATCGCTCGCCATAGGCGCCCAGGCAGATGTCTGGTTTTTATGAAAGGTGAAAATGGATAAGTGGATTTATCGAACCTCGATTGCGCTGGCAGCGCTCGGCATGTTGGTTTCGATCTACATGACGATTTACAAACTCACAGAAAACCCCAACATGTGTTTGGGAAACGGCGGCTGCTCCACGGTGAACTCCAGCATTTACTCGGAGGTCAGCGGTATTCCGGTGGCTGTGGTTGGCGTTGGAGGTTATCTGGCAATACTGGCTTTGCTGTTGCTGGAAAATCGAATCAGCTTCTTGAAAACCAATGGCAGCATGGCTGGCTTTGCTCTGGCGCTGATCGGTTTCCTGTTTACGATTTATTTGATCTATATCGAAATCGCTTTGATCCATGCGTTATGTCCGTTTTGCATTACCTCGCAAGTAGCCATGACGATACTATTCATACTTTCAGTCATTCGGCTGGTTCGCCAGCCAAATCATTAAGGAGGAGCTTCAATGGCCCGCATTCGCTGTCACTACACAGACTGCGTGTTCCTGGATGAAGGATTCTGCTCTGCCGCCGCGGTGGAGATCGATCCTGATACGGGGTGCGCAACCTATTCCCCAACCGATGCAGCCGCAAAGGATGAGTGGAACGAGGAAGAAGAACTCGACGAATGGGAAGAAGAGGATCTGGAAGAGGAAGAGGAAGAATCCTGGGACGAGGAAGAAGACGAGTTCTAATTTTTTGCCGACAATCGAATACATTAAAAATGCCTTCTCGTTGAGAAGGCATTTTTAATTCGTAATGGAATAATGTAAGTCATGCTTGATGCGTAAACCTACACAAACTGATATAAAAGGATACCTGCAGCAACAGCGAGGTTCAATGAACTGGCGCGCCCGCGCATCGGCAGAGAGACGCGCACATCACAAGCCGCCAATTGTCCGGGCGAGAGTCCTTTTTGTTCACTGCCCAGCAAAAGCAGCCACGGAAATTCTGGCTTAAAACCGCGGTAATTAGAATCGGCATGTGCTGATGCGCCGATCAATTGAAAGCCGCCGCGCACTTTCCATTCGATGAATTCCGCGAACGAAGTTTGCACGACTGGTTTGGAAAATATCGCTCCCATGCTGGCGCGGATGGAGGTCGGGTGATACAGGTCAACGCCGCCGTCGAGCAGGAATAATGCGTCTGCACCGACCGCGTCGAGCGTTCGTAGAATCGTACCAACGTTTCCGGGGTCTTGCGGCGAGACAACTGCCACGCCAGATCGAATTGAAACCAGATCATCAAGCCGCGTCTGCTTTTGGCGGATGATGGCGAGAATACCCTGGGGGTTTTCTTTCTCAGTCAGCG
>JAKAMM010000025.1 GCA_021812905.1 Chloroflexota bacterium
TTGCCGATACTGAATGAATTGGGTCTCTCTCCGTATCGCGGTGAAGCCCTGCACCTCAAGGTGGAGGTCAATCACCACCATCAGGTTTCAGTTCTGCAGAATACACCTGTCTTTTATCTAGGACGCAGTTTTGTGCCGTCCCATTTTTCGCTGGAGACCATGATGGCCGGCAAGATGATTGCCTGTTTGGAACGCAACTTCCAGCGTGGCAGGGAGGGCGCGTCCATCAAAGGCCGTGATTACTATGATCTGTTGTGGTTTATGCAGAAGAGCATTCAACCTCTGGAAGAAAAACTCGCCAAAGATGGGGGCATGGCCTATACAATTCAGTCTGCCATGCTGGCATTGAAGGACAAGGTCGCTGGAATCTCCGCCTCAGATCTGGCGGTGGACTTATTGCCGATGTTCGAATCCAGTGCATTTATTCAATCATGGGTAGAGAATTTTCACCTCAATTTTGAACGTTATGCAGCCAATTATGTAAACAAATAATCCTCTTCCAAAACTGCCTATTTCCATTTCCGTGTGCCATACCTACCATTGCAGCGCAAGGTTGGGGGCAAGAGTAGCCAATTGAGCGAGTTTTGTCTTGCGATGGGATTGATAGGCAACAAAGTTTCGTTTTTGATAATAGCGTACTCGGTCGATGGCGGCCAGCGTGTCAAAGATCGGCAGCGGCAAAACAGCAGCTAGCAAAAGTCGAACTTGATAAATGGTGAGAGCTGGAGCTTGTTCTTGAAAACGGATCCTCAAACGAACCAGGAGGTGATGAGCGAGAGAGACCCACAACATGTGGTGGTGCCATCCCAGCCACCTACGCAGCTCGTAATGGTCGAAACCGACTTGGCCTTTTGCTTCTTTGAATATCGATTCAATAGGCCATCTCATTCCGCAAACACGGACCAACTCATGCAGCGAGATCTTAGCAGGAGCATTGCTGAAGTAGTATTTGATGACGGTAGGGTCATCCAGATTGCGGCGGAGGATCAGCCAGAGTTCTTTTGCGGGCAAGTTTTTGCGCGACTCGGTGATGCGCAGAAAAGCGAGTTCATACGCGATCGGTCCTTTGCTGCCTTCTTTGACACAGCTTGAACCCAATCTTTTGGGGGGATATGCCTCACGACTTGCTTCACCTGAACTGGATGCTGGCTGGAATAGTGGAGACGCAGGCGGGTGGGATGACGGCTGTGACCATTCCACTTGGGAACATATACCCTGGGGCAGGTGCGCCAAATCGGAGTGGTGCTCCTGATCTCGGTGAAATACCATTTTCCCAAAGCATCGATTCCATCCCGAAAAGCGGGAGAATCCCCGTACAACGCATCGGCTGCTACCCAGGAAAAGGGCAAATTCCCGCGTTGTACCGCTTTTTCCAGAAGATCCAGCCCAATTTTCGGCTTCGTTTTGAACCCCAAGTCCTCTGGCACACCGTACGCATTCCGTCGCTCAGTATGCTCGTCCTCGAACCATTGATCGGGCATGAACAACTGCCCCTCAACCACCTGTGCCTGCGGCCCTGGTGCAGGCAAACTGTAGCCTTTGCGACTGGCATATCCCAAATACACGC
Source organism: Chloroflexota bacterium (assembly GCA_021812905.1). The sequence goes on from JAKAMM010000025.1 coordinate 1,568, forward strand.
CCACTTGCCCGTTCGCAATCTTGCCCACCGACCCGCAGTATTGCGCAACCACCCCCACCGAATTTTGGCCTTGCTTCACCGCACTCGATTCATCTACCAGCATCACGCCATCCTCTTTGCCCAACGTTTCGCCTACCAATCCTTGATGAACGCCAATCACGGGTACCTTCCCAACGGCCTTGCCCCACTGTCATTAACCGCGCTTGTATTTGACGCCGGTGAACAACATACGATCCGCGCCGTTGATGAGTTGGTCTTCGTAGGCTTTTTGCACGGGGCGCCCGGCGCTCAAAAATAAATTGAACAACCCTTTGACATCCATCGCACGGTAAGGCTGTATAATTGGCATCGTCAAAGGAAACGATGATGTTAAAAAGTCTTCAGGGAAGATTGAGCCTGCTGTTCACTGCCTTCGTCCTGCTCGTGCTGATTTCGGTTTGCGCGACGGTTTGGGGCCTGGAAACGCAAAAGCAGGACGCACTGGTCATCAACCTGGCGGGGCGTCAGCGCATGTTGACCCAGCAGATGGCGCGTCTGGCGTTCGAGGCGGGTGCGGGGGAAGGTGTCACTAATGCCGCCTTGCAAGATGCGGAGCAGACGTTCGATCAGACTCTGACGGCCTTGCGCGACGGCGGGACGGCGCCCTACCTGCCCCAACAAGATGTCACTCTGCCGCTTACGCGTAACCCTGAGATTCGTTCCTCGCTCGACAAGGTGACTCTCACCTGGAGTGGATTTCGCACCCTGCTCGATGAGTTACAGCGCACCCCGCGCGAGTCTCCCACTTTTACGTCTGCTCTTCAATCCATACAACAACAATCGTCCACGCTTGCGGCGCAAGCCGACACGGTCGTGCGCCTCTACGAAACAGACTCGACTGCAAAGGTCAATCGTCTGCGCGCCATCCAGATTGGCTTCTTCCTCTGCGCGTTGATTCTCCTGGGCGCGGGGATGTGGCTCACACGCCGCTTGGCTCTGCAACCCTTGCGCCAGTTGGCGCGTGCGGCAGAACGTCTGGGAGGAAATGATCTCGAAACGGCGATCCAGGTCGAAGGTCCGGAAGAGATGCGGACGCTGGCGCAGGCGTTTGAGTCCATGCGCGTCCGTTTGCATTCGTCGCGCGGAGAATTGGTCGCCTTGAACGAAAGTCTCGAAGAGCGCGTTGCCCAACGCACGCGCGAATTGGAGACGCTCAACGAGGTCAGCCGCGAGATTTCGTCGCGGCTCGATATTCAGCAGGTGTTGAATTCGGTGACCGAAAAGGCGCGGACGTTGCTGGGCGGCGAGGTGGCTTCATTATGCCTGGTGAATGAGGACCGTCACTGGCTGAAATTGCAAGCGGTCAGCGGGCCGCGCAACGCCATCGAGGGCGATGTAGTGGCTGCGGATGACGGCCTGGCAGGCGATGTGCTGACGAGCGAGAGGGCATTGCCGTGCGGAGTGGGCGACTGTCACGGCGGATGCCGCATGTTGGCGGAGGGCTACCGCGCCAGTCATTTGGCTGCACCGTTGCGGGTGGGCGAGCGTGTGATCGGCGCGTTGTGTGTGGGGAGCGCAGCGCAACATCAATTTGCAGACGAGGCGGCGGGCATGTTGACCAAACTGGCGAACGTTGCCGCCATCGCTTTGGAAAACGCCCGCCTGTACGCGCAAGCCGAGCGCATGGCGACACTGGAGGAGCGCCGCCGCGTCGCGGCTGAGATGCACGATGGGCTGGTGCAGACACTCAGCTATTTGGGCTTGATGACCGATCAGGTGGTTGACTTCCTGTCGGATGGAAAAGATCAGGACGCACTCCAACGCTTGCAAAAAACGCGCGAGACGATTGAAAAAGCCACGGGCGAGGTGCGCCGCGCCATCAACAGTCTGATGGATGAAACGCCCGCCGAGGCGGATTTGCGCGCCCGCTTGAGCGAGGCGGTGAACGAATTCGCATTCGAACATGACTTGAAAGCGGCCTGGCAAAATGATGAAGATGCCGCGCCTGATTGTTCGCCGAAGGTGGCTGAGCAGGTGTTGAACATCACGCGCGAGGCGCTGAATAACATTGCCCGTCACGCACAGGCGCGGCGGGTCAATGTGCGGATGGGCCAAAGCGATGATCATTATTTTGTGGCAATCGAAGATGATGGAAAAGGTTTCGATACGTTACAGCCTGAACCGAGCGGACATTTCGGTCTGCAGATCATGCAGGCGCGCGCGGCGCATATCGGCGGTTGGGTTGAAGTTGAGTCAACGGCTGGGCGCGGAACGCGCGTCACACTGAGATGGCCTGAGGCGGAAGCAATACAATGACCCGTTATCGCGTTTTACTGGCAGACGATCACGCCCTCTTCCGCGAGGGCCTGGCAGGAATTATCAGCGCCCAACCCGATATGGAAGTGGTCGGCGAAGCCAATGACGGGCTGGAGGCGTTTGTCAAAGCGCAGGAACTCAAGCCCGACCTAATTTTGATGGACGTGCAAATGCCTGGCATGGATGGGTTGGAAGCCACGCGCCAGATCAAGCAGGTCTTGCCAGAGACGACCATCGTCGTGCTGACCGTGCGAGACGATGACGAAAAACTCTTTGAAGCGCTCAAGAACGGCGCGCAGGGTTACCTGCTCAAAGATATTCGTTCGCAGGATATGCTGGGGATGTTACGCGGCGCGCTACGCGGCGAAGCGGCGCTATCGTCCTCGCTGGCTGGACGGATGCTTTCCGAATTCCGCCGCTTGAGCAGAGGCGGAATATCAGAGAAGGAAGATGACAGCGGCCTGACCGAGCGCGAACAACAAGTGCTGTTGCAGGCATCACAAGGCGCGACCGACAAGGAAATCGCGGAGGCGCTCATGATCAGCCTGAACACGGTCAAGACGCACATCCGCAACATCCTGGCAAAACTGCACGTCCGCACGCGGCGCGAGGCGGCAAAGGTAGCGAAGGGCAGAGGGCTGGTGTAAAGTGGAAAATGGGAACAACTGGTATTCAAAATCGCTCGGCGATGGGATGTGGGCTCCCATGCCATCCGCTCAGATTGAGGAACTATTCCTGCCGCTGTTTGCGTTGGCAGGCAAACCTGCAGAGATGGCCGTATTCACGCGACACGAATCAGAAGGCCGCCTTCATTGCAAAGTGATCGCTTATTTTTCCCCTGCGGCGGGCGAGGCGGCAAAAGCTCTCGACGCGGAGCCTTGCGCAAAACCGTCACGAGTGGGGTTGGGGTTGCTGGCAGGAGATCATAGTTGCTGGGCAGCGCTTTTCCCTGAAGGCGGATAGTAGACCACCCTCCCTGCATTGACGAACTAATTCTTTTTGAAAAAGAGTGATTTGGCAATCACTCTTTTTTCGTTCCTGAAGCGGGATATGGAGGGATTCAGTTGCGCTGTGTTTTCCGGTAACCTTGAATAAATCTTGTTCGATATATCGCAAACGATCATGCAAAAACAACGCGTACTACTGATATGTTCCCAACGTCTCTTCGGCGAAAGCATGGAAACGATTTTGCGCGCCGCCGAGGATGTGGAACTGATCGGGCCATGGGAACTGGGCGAGGATGTGTGTCAACGAATAACAGAAGTCCGCCCCAACGTTGTGGTGATCGCTGACGAAGAGTCCCAGGAAGAGGCTGTCGCTCACCTCATTGCGTCAATCATCGAGCAGTTTCCCGAACTATCCGTCATTCGCGCGGGCTTGAACGAGAATGTCTTTCGCTTGTTCTCCACCCACACCCTGCCCGCCCGCGGAGCGGACCTGCTCGAAACCATCCGAAATTTGCCCCCCCAGGGATTTCAATGAAAATTCATCTCAATCCAAAATCAAATCTGCTTAATGAGGAGGCGCAATCCATGACGAAAAATAGAACCACCCTATCTCTTTCCCGTCTGGTTCAGGCGCTAATTATCACCGGTCTGTTAATGCTCCTGCTGACGGGAATTGTCTCGCTGGCACAGGCCGCGCCGCCGCATCAGGACGCGGGCAATGGCGAGACAATTTTCAAATCCAAGTGTGCGGCCTGCCATACCGTCGGCGGAGGAAAACTTATAGGTCCCGACTTGCAGGGCGTGACGACGCGACGCGACATAGCCTGGCTTTCGGGCTGGATCAAAGCGCCCGATAAAGTTCTGGCTTCGGGCGATCTGACCGCGAAAAAATTGCTGGCCGAAAATAACAACATCCCCATGCCCAACTTGGGATTGAGCGATGCTGATGTGGCGGACTTAGTCGCCTATTTCCAGAGCGTGGATGGAGCGTCGGCGTCTGTGCCGACCCAAGCGTCTACTTCACCGACTGGCATGGCTCCCACGCAATCAACGCAACCTGCAAACCAGTCGCTCACGGGTACAACTCTTGTATTGAGCATAAACGGCGACCCTGACTTTGGAGAGAAACTCTTCACGGGAGCGATTCCTTTGACGAACGGAGGAACGCCTTGCATTGCCTGCCATAGCGTCGAAGGCGCAGGCGCCCTCGGCGGCGGCGCGCTGGGTCCCGATCAGACACATGTTTACACACGCTATGGCCGCGAAGGGCTGGCGGGCGTATTGGGCAGTCTGCCTTTTCCGACCATGCAGGGAATTTTTACAAATAAGTCGCTGACCACCTCGGAGCAAGCCGATTTGCTGGCATTCTTTGCAAGGGCAGACCAGCAGGGCCAGCCACACACACAGTTGAATCTCCAAACCTTATTGGGAGCAGGCTCTGGTGTCGCTGTAGCTTTATTGATTGGCATGCTTGTCTTCTGGCCGCGCCAGCGCTTGAGCCTGGCGCAGCGATTGCGGAAGAATGGCAAACTCTAAACGATAAACGGAGGATAAAACGATGACAAAGTGGATTAAAGAATCTGTTGAACCTGTCGAGCGTAAATGGGAAGAGTTCTATCGCAACCGTTTCGCTCACGATAAACGAGTACGAACAACGCACGGCGTCAATTGCACGGGGTCATGCTCGTGGGAAGTTTTCGTCAAAGATGGCATTGTGACGTGGGAACTGCAAGCCACCGATTATCCGCTTTTGGAGGAAGGTCTGCCTCCTTACGAACCTCGCGGTTGTCAGCGCGGGATTTCGTATTCGTGGTATTTATACAGCCCCATTCGCGTGAAATATCCCTACGGACGCGGCGCATTACTGGACCTGTGGCGGGCGGCGCGTAAAAAATACAGCGACCCCGTTGAGGCGTGGGCATCAATCGTCAACGATCCAGAACAGCGCGCCCGTTATCAGCAGGCGCGCGGCAAGGGCGGCTTCCGCCGCATCAAGTGGGACGAGGCGCTGGAGATGATCTCCGCCTCAATCATCCACACTGTTAAAAAATATGGCCCTGACCGCGTCAACGGTTTTTCGCCCATCCCGGCCATGTCACAGATTTCGTATGCGGCTGGTTCGCGCTTTCTGACTTTGATGGGTGGTGTGGCGATGTCGTTTTACGATTGGTACTGCGACCTGCCGCCCGCCAGTCCCGAAGTATGGGGCGAACAAACCGACGTGCATGAATCGGCGGATTGGTATAACGCACGCTTCATCGCCATCATGGGTTCGAACATCAACATGACCCGCACGCCTGACACGCATTTCATTTCCGAAGTGCGCCATGCCGGCGCGAAACTGACTGTCTTTTCCCCTGATTTTTCTCAAGCCGCTAAATACGCCGATCACTGGATTCCAGTTCATCCCGGGCAGGACACTGCCTTCTGGATGGCCGTCAATCATGTCATCCTGAAAGAATATTATGTGGATCGGCAAGTCCCATACTTTATGGACTATGTCAAAAAGTATACCGACATGCCCTTCCTAGTTGAACTCCCCTCTCCTGACGGGAGAGGGGCCGGGGGTGAGGGCGTGCGTCCCGGCAAATACCTGCGCGCCAACCTGCTCAAACCGTACAAGGATCAGGAAAACGGTGATTGGAAAATGCTGATCTGGGATAAGAACTCAGTCCGTCCGCGTATGCCCAAGGGTACCATCGGTTATCGCTGGCAAACTGAAAAGGGCAAATGGAATCTTGAAATGAAGGATGGGGTCACGGATGAAGACCTCGATCCCGAACTGTCCTTCCTCGATGTGCACGATTCGGTCGCGCAGGTCGAGTTCGATGATTTCGCCGGGGGCGCGGTGACCAGGCGCGGGGTCCCGGTGCGAACGATTGAAACCAGTCAGGGAAAAATCACCGTTGCCACCGTCTTCGATTTGATGATGGCGCAGTTCGGCGTGGGTCGCGGACTCAAGGGCGACTATCCAAAATCCTACGATGACGAATCATGCTACACCCCGGCCTGGCAGGAAAAACTCAGCGGCATCCATCGCGATACCTGTTTGCAGTATGCCCGTGAATGGGCTGTCAATGCCGAAAAGACCAACGGCAAAAATTTGGTCATCATCGGCGCAGGCGCAAACCATTGGTATCACAACAACCTCTTGTATCGTTCCGCCATCGTTGCCCTCATGCTGACCGGTTCGGTGGGTGTCAATGGCGGCGGACTGGCGCACTATGTGGGGCAGGAGAAACTCGCCAACCATGCTTCATGGGGCGCAATTGCTTTTGCGGCAGATTGGAAACTTCCCAACCGCCAGCAGAACACACCCTCCTTCCATTATGTTCACACAGACCAGTGGCGTTACGAGCGCGGCTTCACCGCCTACGATAGCTTACCCGGAGAAAAGAAAAAAGAGCATACGATTGACTATCAGGCGCGTGCTGTTCGTCAGGGAGCGTTACCGTTCTTTCCGCAGTTCAACAAGAGTTCGCTGGAAGTTGTCAAAGACGCGGAAGCGACAGGCGCAAAGTCTGAAGCGGAGGTCATTCAGTATATCGTTTCGCAATTGAAGAGCGGTGAACTTCAATTTGCAATGGACGATCCCGACGCTCCCGTAAACTGGCCGCGTCTCTGGTTCATCTGGCGCGGCAATGCCATCGGCACGAGCATGAAGGGCCACGAGTATATGCTCAAACATTATCTGGGCACACACACCAACAAAGTGGCAAACGAGATGGCGAAGGGTTACGTCAACGAAGTGGAATATCGCGACGAAGTGCCGACGGGCAAACTCGACCTCGTAGTGGATCTCAACTTCCGCATGGACACCTCGGCTCTTTACTCGGACCTGATCCTGCCTGCCGCGACTTGGTACGAGAAGACCGACATTAACAGTACCGACTTGCACACGTTTGTCAACCCGATGCAGGCTGCCGTCCCGCCTGCCTGGGAATCCAAAAACGATTGGGATATTTACAAAGCCATCGCGCAGAAGGTCAGCGAACTGGCGAAAGTCCATTTGCCCGAACCCGTGCGCGACCTAGTGATGATTCCCCTCCAGCACGATACGGTGGACGAAATTTCCCAGCCCACTGTCCTTGATTGGAAGAAAGGCGAATGCGAACCGATTCCCGGCAAGACTATGCCCAAGTTCCGCGTGGTGGAACGCGATTACACCCAACTTTACGAAAAGATGGTTACCCTCGGCCCAGGTGTGGAAGAGAATGGTGTGGCCGCGCACGGGTTGAAGATCCCTGTTGCAGATGAGTATCAAGCCCTCGTCAGGGAACAGGGGCGGGAGCTCAATGGCAAATCCTATCCTAGCCTGGAAGAGTCGCGCGAAGTGGTGGACACCATCCTGCGACTCGATCCGGTCACAAACGGCGAACTGGCTTATCGCGCCTTTGAACAGGAAGAACATAAGACGGGCCGTAGCCTGATGCATCTCGCCGAGGGGACGCGCTCCGTGCGTTACAACTTCGCCGATTTGATCGCCCAGCCGCGCCGTGTGTTGACCACACCGACCTGGTCGGCCAGCATCAACAAGGGTCGCGCCTACTCGCCCTTCACGCTGAATGTCGAGGAGTTGATTCCCTGGCGCACGTTGACTGGTCGCCAGCATTTCTATCTCGATCACGAACTTTACCTGCAATGGGGTGAGCACCTGCCGGTCTACAAGCCGCGCCCCGATCACACCATGCTGGACGAAACGCAAATCACGCAGGCCGAGGCGCAGGGCAAATTGATGAACTACATCACCCCGCACGGCAAGTGGAGCATCCATTCAACGTACTCCGATAATCACCGCATGATGACTCTCTCGCGCGGCGGCTATCCGATTTGGTTGAACAACAAGGATGCCGATGAACTCGGTATCAAGGATAACGATTGGGTGGAACTGTTCAACGACAACGGCGTATTCGTTCAACGCTGTAACGTCTCGGCCCGTATTCCAAGCGGAACGGTGTTTGTCTATCACGCCACCGAACGCACGATTGGTGTTCCCATCTCACCCTTGCGCGGCAAGCGGGCGGGCATGAACAACTCGATCACCCGCGCGCGTCTCAAGCCTGTGCTGATGGCAGGCGGCTATGCCCAGTTCACCTATGCTTTCAATTACTGGGGTCCAACCGGCGTCAACCGCGACACGAACGTCTTTGTGAGGAAAGTAGAAAACGTAGAATTCTAATGTCATTGCGAGGGCGTTCTTTGCCCGAAGCAATCTCCAACTTCGCGGAGGATTGCTTCGTCGGGAAGAACACCCTCCTCGCAATGACAGACACAGGAGACTAAACCATGAACGTACGCGCACACATGAGCATGCTCTTTCATTTGGACAAATGTATTGGTTGCCACACCTGTTCCATTGCCTGCAAAAACTTATGGACTGACCGCAAAGGCGCCGAGTATATGTGGTGGAACAATGTGGAGACCCGCCCTGGAACCGGTTACCCGACTCAATGGGAAAACCAGAAACATTTCAAGGGCGGCTGGAAATTTACGAAAGTTGATAGTTATGGTGAAAAGGACAAGCTGGAATTGAGATTGCACACTCGTACGGGTGCGCTGGCAAAACTGTACTACAACCCCGACCTGCCCAGCTTGGAAGATTATTACGAACCCTTCACCTTCCGCTACTCGGATTTGTTCACCGCCCCCGAAGGCAAAGACCAGCCAACTGCCATTCCGATTTCGATGGTGACAGGTAAACCGCTCCACATTGAATCGGGACCCAACTGGGATGACGACCTGGGCGGCTCGAACCTGTATGCCCGCAACGATCCCAATAGCCAGAATCTGTCTAATGAGGTTAAAGCATCTTTGGATGAAATAGACCGCGTGGTCTTCAACTACATGCCGCGTATCTGCAATCACTGTTTGAATCCAGCTTGCGTAGCGGCTTGTCCTTCGGGCGCGATATACAAACGCGCTGAAGATGGCATCGTACTGGTCAACGAGAATCAATGCCGCGCCTGGCGCATGTGCGTGGCGGCCTGCCCATACAAAAAAATCTATTACAACTGGAACACAGGCAAATCCGAAAAATGTATCCTGTGCTTCCCGCGCATGGAAACGGGACAAGCCCCCGCCTGCGCGCACTCCTGCGTCGGGCGCATCCGCTACATGGGTGTCCTGCTCTACGATGCGGATCGCATTCCCGCCGCGGCAACTGTCACGGATGAGCAACTGGTTGAATCCTTCATGGATACCATCCTCGATCCCTTCGACCCCGAAGTGATCGCCGCCGCCAAAGCCAACGACATTGATGATGGCTGGATCAAGTCCGCGCAGGAAAGCCCGATCTACAAGTTCGCCAAAATCTGGAAGATCGCCCTGCCCCTGCATCTCGAATACCGCACGATGGCCATGATGTTCTACATTCCGCCGCTTTCGCCGGTGATGAGCAGTATGCAGGATGGCAGTGTGCGCCTCAACCTCGATGATTCCAAACATGAATTTGAACTATTCGACAATCTCGACAAGGCGCGCATCCCCGTGAAATATCTCGCCAATCTGTTCAGCGCGGGAAACGAGGAAATCATCCGCCGGATATTACGCAAGATTTACGCCGTGCGGATTTACATGCGGCGCAAGACAGTGGATAAAAATATTGACGAAGCCACGCTTCAAGCCCTGACCGAGGCTGGCACCAGCCCCGAGGAGGCGGAAGCCATCTACAAGTTGACCACCCTGCCAACTGTCCCGGAACGATTCGTCCTGCCACCCTATCACCGCGAGATGTCAATTGAAACATGGAAAGACCCATTGGCGCACAAGGGCGAGGTCGGCGTTGGGTTTATGCAACCGCCACAACGAGGTGAGTAGTAACGACTTAAGTCGTTACTACGATATGAGGTGACTGATGAACATCAACCTGTTATTGGCCGAAGCCTTTCGCTATCCCCAGCCGGGCTTGCTCGAGCAGTTGGAGGCTGGTTTAACGGAAGCAGGCAAAGGGTCCGCGCGAAACGGGCTGGCGGCTTTCGTCAAAAAAATCGGCGCGCTGTCCCTGTCCGATTGGGAGGAACTCTGCACGCGCACGCTCGATCTGAGTCCCGCCGCCGCGCCCTATGTCGGCTTTCAAATTTGGGGCGAGAGTTATCAACGCGGCGAGTTCATGGCGAAGTTGAACCGCGCCATGGCCGAGCAGGATATTGACCCTGAAGGCGAACTGCCCGACCACCTCGTGCCGATTCTGCGCTATCTCGCCGTCACCGACCAGCCCATCCCCGAGCTGATCGAGAATTTTGAGACGGCGGTGCAACGCATGATTGCTGTCTTGCGCGAAAAGGACAAGAGTAATCCTTACATTGACTTGTTCGGTGCGACACTCAAATCAGCCCCAGTGTCAACCATCAAGAAAGCGGAAGGCCAGCCGTGAAAGCAACTGAGATCCTTATGTCTGAACACCGCGTGATCGAACGCGTCATTCACGCGCTGGAAAGCGCCGCTAAACGCATCGAACAAGGCGAAGATGTACGGCCCGGCTTCTTCGTGGAGGCTGCCGATTTCATCAAAGGTTTTGCGGATGGATGCCATCACAAAAAAGAGGAAGGCGTATTGTTCAAGGAAATGGCTGAGAATGGTGTACCTGTTGAGGG
>JAKAMM010000396.1 GCA_021812905.1 Chloroflexota bacterium
CGGGACCTGGCGTTGTTTCGGCGAATGCAACGAGGGCGGTGACATATTCAAATTCGTGATGAAGAAAGACGGCCTCGACTTCAAGGAAGCCCTGCAAAAACTGGCCGACAAAGCCGGCGTGAAGGTCGAGAAGTATGTCGCGGAGAAGCCCGAAGTCAAGGAAGCGCATGAACATTTGCGCGCCCTGCTTGAAGACGCCGTCATTTTTTATCGCACTCATCTTTTCAATAACAAGGATGTGCTGACTTATCTGCGCGAAAAACGTGGATTGACCGACGCCACCATCGAGACTTTTGGGCTGGGCTACGCCCCGAACGGCTGGGACAGTGCCCTCAAGCATTTCACCGAGCGTGGCTACTCCGAACAGGATTTGATTGACGCAGGTCTGCTTACCGTGCGAGACGAAGCCGACGACTCACGCTCTACGCCTGTCCTGAGCCGCGTCGAAGGTCAACATTCATCTCGCACTTATGACCGCTTCCGTCATCGCATCATGATTCCCATCCGCGACGAAAACGGGAAAATGGCGGGCTTCGGCGCGCGCATCGTGGACCCGAACGATATTCCCAAGTTTTTGAATTCTCCCGAAACGCCGATCTTCAGCAAGGGCCATTTGCTTTATGGATTGGACCGCGCCCGCAAACCCATCCGCGCCGCGGACCAGGCAGTGATTGTCGAAGGTTATTTGGATGTCATCGCCGTGCATCAGGCTGGCTACGAAAACGTTGTCTCACCGATGGGCACGGCGCTGACCGAAGACCAGTTACGTTTGCTCAAGAAGTTTACACGGCGAATCGTGCTTGCGCTCGATCCGGATACTGCCGGCCAGAAAGCCGTCCTGCGCGGGTTGGACGCAGCGCGCTCGGCCATGGATCGCGAAGGCGAATTTGGTTTTGACCCGCGCGGCTTGCTCAAAAACGAAGCCCGTCTGCAGGCCGATTTGCGCGTGGCATCCATGCCCGATGATCTCGACCCGGATGAGATCGTGGCGCGCAACCGCGAAGAGTGGAAACAGCTCATCGAGAATGCCAAGCCGATTGTCACGCATGTCATGGAGACTCTGGCTGCGGGACAGGACTTGACCGATGCGAAAGTGAAGAATCAGATCGCCGCGCAGGTCTTGCCGTTGATCGAAGATTTGCCCAACCCGATGGAACGCGACACATATCGTCAGGCGCTGGCGCGAATGTTGAGGGTGGATGAGCGCGTGTTAATCGGCGCCCCAGCCCAGGCTCGGCGTGTGAGGCGGCCGAGGCCGGTCGGCGGGAACCAGGTACAAGGGTCGGTGCAAGTCGCGCTGGCGGTGTCGTCCAGTAAAAAGATCGAGGCGTATGTCGTCGGTGTTCTATTCCGCAAGCCTGAGCTTTTATATCGGCTGGATCGCCAACTGCAACAGTTTGGCCTGACGGTTTTAACTGCGCAGGATTTCGAGTATACTGATTATCAAATGTTGTTCGGGCTGATCCGCGAGGCGCTGGAGCAGGACAAGAGCGAGCATCACGAATTTGTGGTGGATTCCTTGCCGGAGCAATTGCAGGAATTGTCACGTGAGTTGTTGGTGGAGTCTGAAAAGATCGATCCTGTAGAAGAAAAAATAATAGACGATCTGGTTCGCAGCATACAAAAAATTCGTCGTGAAGCCATTGATGAAATGGTTGCCCAATACAGATTTTTGCAGATGGATGCTCAACAACTTGGCGATAATCAACTTTCTGCTTCTTATGGCAATGAACTTATTAAGTTAATGCAGGCACGGCATATTTTAGATGATGTGGATCCAAAAATATCCATGCGCCGCAAACAATAAGGTTCATCGCAAAGAGCATTTTTGGGAAACGGGAAAATACATGGCCACTAAGAAAAAAGCCTCATCGTTCCCGCGGGAAATAAAGTCTCAGAAGAGCAAGGCAAAAGACAAGGCGCGCCCGATTCAAAAAAGAGATGCGTCGCTCGAAGAGTTATTTTTGCCCAAGCAGGGCATGAAAATACCTGCTGACGAGTTTGAGTTCGAAGATGAACTCGACTTGAATGGGAATGGAGTCGGGCCAGGCGCACCAGATCTTATGCAAGTGGAGGAGGAAGATCTGGAAGAACCGCTTGAGGAATCGCTCGTCAAGCAGCGTCCCGAGATTGCATCTGAATTATCCGAAGACCCGGTGCGTTTGTATCTGCGCGAGATCGGACAGGTAAAACTGCTCGACTCGGACAGTGAGTTCAGGCTGGCCACATTGATCGAGGCACGACGCATCCTGAACACTTTTCGCCAGCGTCCGGTTCGCAAAGGCACTGCGCCGGCTGTGGGGGCCTATCGCAGCCTGACCGCTGAATTGCTTACATCCTGGCACCGCTTCAATGAAGATGCTGAACGCTTGAAAATAGATTTACCAGACCTGTGCCTGCTTCTGGCGGAGTCTCAGGATTTGCAGCGCGGCTGGGAGTGGGATGCGCCTTCTTATCTGCGGCATTATCTGGCAACCGAGCAGTGGGGACGCGATCCGCTCTGGGACGATATGGTGCGGTGGGCATATAGTGTCTTTATCTGCTTTTATCTTTTGCCTGAAGATTATGCAAGCTGGCTTTCAACTCACATTCAGGATTGTCACAAACTGCCGGTCGTGCGGACCCTTAACCGGAATCTGCCCAAGGAGGCCATCCTGCTCCTTGAAATGGCTTCCGTTCAAGTCCGCGCGCGCGAGGCGAATCACGCACTCATCCGCGCCAACCTGCGGCTGGTGGTCAGCGTTGCCAAAAAATATCTTGGGCGCGGTATCCCTTTCCTGGATCTCATTCAGGAAGGTAATCTGGGTTTGTTG
>JAKAMM010000397.1 GCA_021812905.1 Chloroflexota bacterium
ATATTCTGATCAATTATTGCCACATTTATACCGTTACCTGTGATGCCTTCTGCATGTAAGGCACGAATGCCAAGTCCAGGATTCATGCCTTCCATCAATATATTTCGCGCTACCTTCTCGTCTTGTAGCGACCAGATCGTAGTTTCATCAAACCACAGGGTTTTAATAAGTGAATCTCCTAAATCGCCAAATTGTCGTAAATCCTGAGACCTTACATCTTGATATGGCTGAGGCGATAACCAAGCTTGCGTACCAACAACTTGGGGCGAAACTAGAGAACTTGTGGCTGATGCAATAACCGCCTTGGTTGGCGTGGAAGTCAAGATGGTAGAATTGGTTACACCAGCTGGGACACAAGAAATCAGAACGATTGGCATGAACAAAGCTGTGAATAGTTTTTTGACACTCATGTGACTTCACCTTCTGTCAAGAATAATAATTGCGGTGCTTCGATTCTGGCGCGTACTCGTTTTTAGGACAATTGGGAATATCATCATTTCGGAAGCCAATCTAAAAGCAACTTCTTGCAAAGAACAAAGCGAGTAGATAATTATGATTTACGAATTCCAAATTACGCCTTACAATCCCTCGCATGACAGACACCGAAACCGCTTACAACCTTGCCCTCGATTATCTCTACTCCTTCGTAGATTATAGCCTGAAACATATCTCCGAACTGGCTAAGGCGGAGTTCAACCTGGACCGTATGTTCGCGTTGATGGAGCTGCTGGGGGACCCGCAGTTAAAATATCCCATCCTCCACGTGGCCGGGACGAAGGGCAAAGGTTCGGTGTCCGCTTTGTGCGCGGCGGGATTGCAGGCTGCCGGGTACAAGGTCGGGTTATTCACCTCGCCGCATCTCTCAGATTACTGCGAGCGCATCCAGATCAACGGGCAGCCCATCTCGCACCAAAGGCTGGTCGAGTTGGTGGAGGAGATCAAACTGTTTGTGGCGCGGGTCGAGAAGTTGACCACCTTCGAGATCACCACCGCGTTGGCGTTGATGGAATTCGCCAAAGCAGGTTGCACCGCGGCGGTCATCGAGGTCGGCCTGGGCGGGCGGCTGGATGCGACCAACATCGTCAGTCCGCGCGTCTCGGTCATCACCTCGTTGTCGTACGACCACATGGCCGTGCTGGGAAACACCCTGGCGTTGATCGCCGGGGAGAAGGCGGGCATCATCAAGGACGGCGTGCCGGTCGTCTCCGCGCCGCAAAAGGATGAAGCTCTGGAAGTTCTCGTGCGCGTAGCCAGCCAGAAGAATGCTGACCTGACTTTGGTAGGTAAGGATGTGCAAGTCGAGCCGGTCAGTCATTCGCTGGATGGTCAGTCGTTTCAACTCTCGACCAACCTTCAACCTGCCAACCTTCAACCTTCTAACCTTCTCACCTTCCAACTGCCTCTGCTCGGCTCCCACCAGATCATCAACGCAGCCACAGCGTATGCGGCGCTCAAGGCCAGCGGATTGGAAGTCCCGGACGAGGCCATCCAGGCAGGGTTTGCGCGGGTACAATGGCCAGCCCGTTTTGAAATCCTGCGGCGCAACCCGCCGGTTGTGATAGACTCGGCGCACAACCGCGAGTCCGCTTTGCGGCTGCGCCAGACCCTCGACGATTATTTCCTCGGCCTGCCCGTCATCATGATCTTTTGCGCGCTGGAGGATAAGGACATTGCCGGGATGCTGGCGGAGTTGAAGCCTCGCCTGGAGCGGGTGGTCGCTACCAGAGCGGATCACCCGCGCGCCCCGTCCGCGAAGTGGATCGCCGAACAGGTGCAGCAGGCCGGGATCCCGGTGGAGACGGCGACGCCCGCTTCCGCCGCGCTGGATCGGGCTTTGGATCTGGCCGAGAAGCGGAAGTTGGTCCTGACCGCCGGCAGCGTCGCTTTTGCGGGCGAGATCCGCGCCGCGTGGTATAAGAAATCATCTTTGTGACATCTGACTGGAAAGAGAATTAATGAATACAACCAATTGGGACGAAGAAGAAGATAATTTTGACCTGACCCTTTCGCAGCGCACCGAGGAACTGTACCGCGTTCCCAACCGCGAGCCGGGGCCGGACGGTTTGATCGAGGCGGTGGTGCTGCCGCTGCGCGACCTGGTGGTCTTCCCGCGCATGGTGTCGCCCATCTTTGTGGGGCGCGAGGGATCGCTGCTGGCTGTGCAGGACGCCCAGCGCAAGGAGCACACGGTCATCGGGCTGACGCAAAAGGACCCGGATATGGACAACCCCGGCCCGAACGATTTCCTGCCGGTGGGCGTGGAGATGGCGGTGGGGCGTCTGTTGCAGATGCCCGACGGCTCGCACTCCGCGCTGGTGCAGGGACGCCGCCGTGTGGAGATCGTGGAGTTCGTCAAGACCCAGCCGTATATCAAGGTGCGGGCGCGGGTCATCCTCGAGCCGACCACTGCCGACCGTCAAACCCAGGCGCTGATGCGCTCGGCGCTGGACCTGTTCGACCGCTGCGTGCAGCTCGACCGCTCCATCCCGGAGGAAGCGCACCTGTTCGCCCTGAACATTTCCGAGCCGGGTTGGCTGACCGACATGATCGCCACCTCGCTCTCGCTGACCTACGAGACGAAGCAGACCCTGCTGCTCATGCTGGACCCGAAGGCCCGCCTCCAGCACCTGAACGCGATCCTGGCCCAGGAAGTGGACGTGCTCGAACTCGAAGACGAGATCCACTCACGCGTGCAAAATGAGGTGGACCGCAGCCAGCGTGAATTCTACCTGCGCGAGCAGATGAAGCAGATCCAGAACGAGCTGGGCGAAGGCGACATCTTCACGCGCGACGTGATCGACCTCAAGCA
>JAKAMM010000026.1:0-11974 GCA_021812905.1 Chloroflexota bacterium
TGTTGAACAAATATTGCAGGTCATTCGAAATGGTCAGTTGGGTGAATCTGACGATCAGATAAATTGCCAAAACAATCGGGATAGCCCGGCCCAATTTTTCCAGCAAATGGATCTCTAGTCCGCGATGGAAATAGCGCGAGCTAACCGTCGATTCAAAGATGATCATTGCCAGGCCAATGGAGACAGCCGAGATAAAAAACAGGATCGGAAGGATGGGTGTCCACCACAGCGGGTACAGCTTCGCGGGCTGGATCAGCAACAATGAGCCAAGCGAAGATTGGTGCAGTGTGGAAAGCACCACACCGATGATGACGAACGGCATGATGAACTTGTGGATGAGATGCGCCCACTTTTCCCATTTGAGTCCTTCGAACACAACGGGCGCGAATTCGATGGCCAGCACGGTCAGATAGCTCATTACGCAGATACCGATTTCCAGCAGGACCGAAGTGCCGTTCATGTGGATCATCATGTACCAGATGCGTTCAGGATGACCGAGGTCAACCAGCAGGGCAATGACGACCATGATGTAACCGAGAAAGCCGGTCAGAACGGAAGGCTTAAGCAATGGTGTAAATTCCTTAAGCTCGAAAATGTAGACGATCGCCGCCATAACAAATGCGCCACTGCCGATGGCGACCCCGGTGAATAGATCAAAACTGATCCAGAAGCCCCATGGATAGGAATAGCTTAGATTGCTGATGGCGCCAATTCCATAGATGTAACGAATCATGGCAACGATAAAAGCGATGCCCATCAGAGCCAGCAATACCATAACCAGCGGGCTTAAGCGGAGACGTTGGTTGATAACGAGCTTTAGTTTCATTTGGTCTCCTCTTTCGTTTTTTCGGCTTCGGCAAGTTGTTTGGCCGCAGTTTCTTTTTTCTGGTTGTAAGCATGCACACCGACTGAAACACCGGTCAGCACTGCGCCCCAGGTCAGCGCAAACGGAATGGTGACACCCATCACTGCTTCGCTAACGTTCTTGACCGGCGTGGAGCCAACGTCCGGCAATCCAAGTTCGCTAAATGGAACATGCGAGAGAATGAGATAGGACGTGCCGCCGTTTTCGGTCTCGCCATAAACGTGATTGATGTAACGATCCGGGTGAGCCTGGATGCGGGCGTGCGCTTCCTTTAGTAAGTCGGCGCGTTCGCCGAACATCAGCGCATCTGTGGGGCAGGTGGCTACACAAGCGGGTTCCAGGCCGTTGTCAATTCGCTGCGGGCACATGGTGCATTTGTCTATGAACGCGCCTTGAACAAGGCCCTTATCGTAGTCGAAATGCGGCACGCCAAAGGGACAGGCATTCATGCAATAGCGGCAACCGATGCATAGATCTTTGTTGTAAAGCACCGGACCGTCCTCGCGTTTGCTGTAAGCGCCCACCGGGCAAGCCGACATGCAATCGGGTTCTTCGCAGTGCATACAGTGATAAACCATCGAAGCGCGGTCCAAGTTCGGATATTCACCTTTAAGTCCAATACCGGCCACCCAGATGCGGGTCTTGTCCATCGGAATCTTGTTTTCGACGCTGCAGGCGATCATACAGGCGCGGCAGTCGATACAGCGCGTGGCATCATAAAGAAAAGCCTTGTGTTTGATGTTCTGAATATCAGTCATGATGGCTCCTGGCTTAGGCCTTCTTTACCGTTACAAATGTTTGACTAAGGGCCTGGCCGCCGCTGATCGGATCGGTATATGTGACGTGCAAGTCTGATGAGCTGGACCCAATTCCATAGGCTGTGGTCAAGCCTTTCGAAAGGTGGCCGAAGCCGGGGGTCATATAGACGCAATCCGGACGAATTGCCTGGGTGGCCTGCAGCTTGATGTGAATCTGGCCGACATTGCTGGTCACTTCAACCATGTCGCCATCTTTCAAGCCCTGAGAGGCCGCGGTCTTGGCATTTATCCATAAGCCTGGAACATCATCATATTTATGCAACAACTGGTTGTTCTGTGTGCCGAACTGTGTCTGGCGGGCATCTTTACCGGTCAGCAGATAGAATTGGCCGGACTTGGGCGCGGGCGGCTCTTCCCATTTAGGGACACCGTCGAAACCGGCTTTGTCGAGTGTTGCAGAATTAAGCTCGATCTTTCCAGTAGGTGTGCTCCACTTGTAGATGTCGGAATTGCTTTCCGGCAAATCCACATAGCCGCGGCTTCGAACGGCGTCCAGCGATACGCCTAATGG
The DNA here is from genome assembly GCA_021812905.1 of Chloroflexota bacterium. The sequence goes on from JAKAMM010000026.1 coordinate 2,195, forward strand.
AGCCAACTGCTGGGTGATATAGTCTTCATCATCTTTGTACTGGAAGAAGTCGCTTAATCCCAAGCGTTCGCCGAGTTGTTTGTAAATCCACAACGCCGATTTTCCTTCGCCCTGCGTTTCGATGACCGGCTGGCGCAGAAAGGCACGGTTTCCAACTACGTTGAGTGGATCATAACGTTCCAGATATGACGCTTCGGGCAGGACAACATCCGAGAACCAGGAAGTGTCGTTCATGATGATGTCCACCGTGACGATGAAATCCATCTTGGCGAAAGCTTCCAATGTTTTCTTGCGGTCGGGTAGTGACATGGTGGGATTCTGGCGCGAGATGAACCAGCCGTGTGCGGCATAAGGATCCTGGGCCACAATTGAGTCTCGCATTTGCTGGAAGACGCCGATCTTGAGCGGAACGAATGGATACTTCCACGGCACGCCGTCCAGGCGCAAGGCAGAAACGCGCGGATAAGCTGGCTGGGTGGGAGCGCCCAATCCGGCGCCTTCGCTTCCAGCCGGAAACATTGTAGTATTCCAGTTACCGACCAAGGCATTTAAAATGGCAATGGCGCGTTCGGTTTGGAATGAATTAACAAAATTCGAGGTACGCCACCCGTTGTGGGCCAGCGCGGAAGACGCGGCCGCGGCAAACTCGCGCGCAATGCGGCGGATGGTATCCGCCGGGATTTCGGTAAGCCCCGCCGCCCATTCAGGTGTGTACTGTTTGACGCTGTTCGCGACCTCATCGAAACCAACGGTATATTGGTCCACGAAATAGTGGTTGTAAAGGCCTTCGGTGATGACGACATTGAGCATTGCCAGATGGAAGGCCAGGTCGGTGCCGGGGCGGATGGGCAGCCATTCGGTCGCTTTGGCGGCTGTCTTGGTGAAACGCGGATCGAGCACCACCATCTTGGCTCCACGGTCTATGGCATGGATCATCTCGCCGGTTTCCGAGTTGGAGATGGCTTCGGCCAGGTTGCGCCCGGTCATAATGATGTATTCGACTTTACTATAATCTCGGTTGGGTTCTTCCATGCCGTATGTCATTAGGTTCGAGACGATCATGGCATTGAAGCACAAGCTGCGCTGAGTCCCATAGTTGGGCGAGCCGAAAGCCTGCAACAGATTCTCGAATAGCGGCTGTGATAAGTTGTGCGTGGATGAAAAGACCATCGCCTCGGGGCCGTATTTCTGCTTGATGTCGAGCATGTTTTTGGCGACAAGGTCCAACGCTTCTTCCCAGGATGCTTTGCGGAATTTGCCCTCGCCGCGTTTTCCCACCCGAATGAGCGGGGTCAACACACGATCAGGATCGTAAGTGTTCATCAACCCGGCCTGGCCGCGCGGACACAATTTGCCTTTGGAATGCGGATGATCGGGGTTGCCTTCCAGTTTGACGACACGGCTATCTTTGACTTTGGCGAGCAGGCCGCAGCGCCAGACGCACATTTCGCACATGCTCGGAATGTAGCCATCGCCGGCAGCGTTAAGTTGTCCGGCGTCACGCGCCGCCTGCGCCACCATCGGCTGAAGCATTTGTCCCACTGCTAGTGCTGCCGTTGCCGCCCCGCCAAGTTTTAGAAAGTCGCGTCGTGTTAGAATTTTTGTCATAATGTACTCCAGTTACCGCTATAGTTTTGGGTGATTGAGGGCTGGCTGAATGCCAGCCCTCAACATGAACTGGCGATTAGTTTTCCCTGCGTTGCCAGCCTACCCGGTCGATCAAATAGAATAGGAGCAGGGTGATCAACGTAAAGAGCAGAATGAACAGGAACGAGTTGAGATTCCACAAATCGGGCATGACTACATTGCCAATTTTGGCAATCGCCGCGATTGGCGGGAAAACATATTGATAAGTCAGGCCGAATATTATTGCGCCAACAAAGAAACCGAGGAAACCGGGGATGATGTAGTCGAGCTTACCTTCGCCGCCACCGGCGGCGCAAGTACCCGGTCAGTATCCTGTCAAAGCCATTCCTATCCCAAATATCAGCCCGCCGATAATGTTACCGACGACATAAGTGGCTGGGACAGTTGGGAAGGTAATCAACCCAAGTGCGCGTAAGCCGTAAAGTCCGATCATGGCAACTACCAAAGCAGTCATCATGAACTTCAATACAGCCAGGTCGGTAAAGCGAAACACGCCGACAATTTTGTTGTATTTGGTAAGCCCGGCCTTGTTCAGCGAAAAGCCGAAGAACACACCCAGGATGCCAGCGATCACATAATTAGTCATAGCTTTGCTCCTAATAGCGTTTGCGATAGACAACTAAAGCTGTCAGGATGCCTGAGGCGAACATCCCGGCAATGAATAGGAATGCGGCTGGAGCGAGCAACATACCGCCTGAGATGGCGAGACCGCTGGTACAGCCACCAGCTATACCGGCGCCATATTCCAAAATGATCGCGCCGATGAAGGCCAATACCCAACGCTTCCAGGTTTGCAGTCCGAAAATCTTTTTCCACTGCTCATCGGAATTGGCAGCATCTTTTTTGCCCCATTTGAGCGTACCGCTGGTTGCAGCGCCAATCATTCCGCCGAAGAAGACACCAATCAGCAAGATGAGGCCCCAGGTAATGCCCGGCGGCATGATGAAATTAAAGTACATGTTGTCAAATGCTTTTGGGGCGATAGCCTTTCCAAACATCCCGGCTAGATTTTCAAATGCACCCGATGCCCCCAATAAGCTGTTGCTCAACACTACCGCCAGCACTCCGACAACGCCCAGCAGTGCGCCAGCCACGTAAGGCGACCATAGTTCTTTGTGAAAGTAGTTCATGATCCATTTCATTCTGATCACTCCTCGCTATCATCATCTGAGACAACTGCATCCATCAGGCCCAGGACTTTATCGGCCTTCTTGGGGTTGTCCAAAACCCGTTTTAAGGATTTGCGTGTTTTAGTTTTCAGGCTGGCAATCTCCGGCAACATATCCACAACATCAACCGGATATTCTCCATCGGCTTTCTTTGTATCGCCAAATGAGACATTAACCAGCTTTTCTCTTGTGATAACAAAACCGCCGCCGCCCACCAGTAGCAGACCAATCATCACCATCAAAATGATGTTGCCCCAGTTGGTTGGGTGTATTCCCAGAACATTCTCATCATAGCGCTTGACATAGTCAACCAGGTTGGGGTCGTTGGCGTCAAGCGTAGTTGCTGCGGGTGCAGCGACAGCAACACTTGCAGGGCCGCTGGGCGCAGATGATTGTCCGGCAGGGGCAGGCGTTGCGGTGGAGGCTGTTGAAGGTGCGGAGGTGGTTGGCCCGCCAGCGCCAATTTCAACACCCAGGATGGATGCATAAACCTGAGCACGAGCCTGTAAATCATTTGGGTGGCACTGTTGGCAGGATGCCTTTACATCCGATAGAGGTGAAACCATACCCGTATGAGCAGCGGCCTTGTCGGTTGTCTGCTGGTTCCCGCCATGGCAGATGTAACAGAAATCGCCAAAGGCGTGTGACTGGTGCCAGGGTTTGCCATCGTTGTTAACCGGCTTTTGTCCTTGCACCTCGTGGCAATTTTTGCAGGATGAGGTCTGTGAGCCGCATTGCGCTTTGACAGGCTGGACGAATGCCAGCGCAATCCCGGCGACGATCAATACCAGGATGCCCGCGAAAACGAACGTCATATATATTTTCTTTCGTTGCATTTATTCCTCCTCCAGGAGAATTTTTTTCTTTCGAAAAATAAACCTAGGCACTTTGTTCTGCCTTGATTTCATCCATGATGCTGACACGTCGGGCAAGCCGCTCGCGCATTACAGTGCGAAGCAAATCAAGTGCTTGAATTAAACGCTTGTCCGCAAGGTGATATATAATCGTTGTGCCCTGGCGGACTGTGTGCACTAATCCGTGTTCGCGCAGAATCTTCAGGTGCCGTGAGACGTTCGGCTGGGCGATGCCAAGTTCAAGGGTCAGTTCTGTCACATTGCGCGGTGCCTCGCTTAGCGCGTACAGCAGAAGGATACGTGTTGGATCAGAGAGGGCGAAGCAAAAATCTGCTTCTAGCTGGCTGATTTCCTGAGTTAAGGATTGCGATTCCATAGATGTTTTTCTGCTTATATGTGTATAGGCGCATATATAATACACGTGTGAATAAATTCACAATAGTGGCAAGTGTCATATATTCCGTGTTATAATGTCACATAAAGCGAACGACATAATCGAGAGAAATTGTCCTGGTTCAGGAGGCCTGTTATGGAATACAAGCATGATGCAGTTTCGTTGGATGTGGGCGCAAGACTGCGTGAATTGCGCGATGAGCGAAATATTTCAATGCGAAGCCTCGCAACGAAAAGCGGCTTATCTGCCAATGCGTTGAGCATGATCGAGCGCGGAAAAACATCGCCCTCGGTCAGTACGCTTTATAAACTAGCAGATGCTCTGGGTGTTCCCATCACGGCCTTCTTTGGTCCGCAGACCGATAAAATCAATGCGGTTCTTGTCAAAGCCGATGAACGAGTGCGTATTCCGTTTGCGCGCGGTGTTTGGGAAGGGTTGGGTGGCGAGCGTTTTACGGGGCGCGTCGAGCCTTTTGTATTGACTCTCGAGAGCGGTGTTTCGAGTGGCCCGCATAATATCGTTCATAGCGGACACGAATTTGTATTCTGCCTACGCGGTCATTTGGAGTACTTGGTTGAGAAACAGATTTTTCTGTTGGAGCCGGGGGATAGCCTTTTATTTGCGGCCCATTTAAACCATCGTTGGCGGAACCACAGCAATATAGTTACGAACGCCTTGATCGTGTTGTCTGGGTTTTCGGAGGGTGAACAGCCGCAGGTCATGCATTGGCAAAAGGGCGATAAAAATAGTGCTGAGTAGTTTGACAATGCCACATTCAGAAAGGAGTCCGCAAGTTCTACTTGCGGATGACCTGTCACGCTCCAGAAGTAGAACTTCTGGACTCCAAAAAGCCGAAAAAGCGTTAATGTGACATTGTCAAGGTAGATACAATAAAAAGAGCGACTCAAGGAGTCGCTCTTTGATTCTCAGGCTTGATCTTTTATTACGCGTACAATCCCCAATCTAAAGCGGACGGATCTTCCATCATGGAAAAGTCCCACATGTCCATGCCCATTTCGATTGTAACGGGTCTATTCAAAGCCTCAACTGCTTTCGCTTTGGTCATTTCGAGCATGGCCGGGCCATAGGGGCAAAACGGAGTGGTCAGGATCATTTTGAGCCGTGCGATATCGTTCTCAAGCTCTACATTGCGGATGAGTCCCAGTTGAATGATGTTCATGCCAATTTCAGGGTCAACCACTTCCGATAATTTGGCTCGTACAACTTCCACCAAGTCCGGGTTTGTTTCATGAATTGTCCACTTGATTTGATTCGTTATTTGTTCGTCAGACATTTGTAAATTCCTTCGTATTTTATCGGGTCACGCCTTGCCCTGACTGCACAACGTAGGTGCAGTGCGCGCTGCCGCTTAAGATACATTCGATTTTATTGGCAGGCACAGCCAGCATCTTCGAGATCAAATCCTGGTCAACCGTACAGACCTCAGGATGCGCCACGCCGATTTGATAATAAGGGCACGAGATTTCATGGATCTGATACTCATCGCCTTTCTTTTCCCACTCAACGGTAAAGCCTTCTTCCGCCAACATGTCTCTTACAAAATCCAGCCGTTCTTCCATGCTGAGGCCGCGCATCTGATCGGAATATTCGCTGGCTAAATCATCCGCGATCTGGCTGAACAGCTTGCTGACGATTGGCCCAGGCATGGACTCTTTCATTTGCGCCAGAAGACGCGTGGTCAGGCGCAGATAACGCGTCGGGAATTTTTCCATGCCGTCTTCGGTCAGCGCGTAGACCAGGCGTGGGCGCCCGACCCCGTGGCGTTCTTCCTCCGCTGACACCAATCCCTCCATCTGCAAATTCGTCAGATGGTGGCGGACGGAAATAGGATTAATGCTTACAGCCTCTGCCAGTTCATTAATAGTGCGGTGTGGCTGGCGCAGCAGGGTTTGGAGAATTCGATCTTTGGTGCTTTTCATAGAAGGTAAGTATACCCATCCCAGCCTTACTTGTCAATATTATAGATAATTATGATAAATATTGAATAACCGAAACCCTCGAACGATTTCTCGCTTGGGGTTTGGCTGGTCGTGTGAAAAATATCGGCTGACGCCAGAAATTGGGCAAGAACGTGCGGATTACGGTCTCGATCACCTAAGCCAATACAAAGTAATTGCTGAACACGCGGTTGTGGACGAAGCAGACCGTCGAGAACCAGCGCGGCCAGATCGGATATCCAGCGGGCGGTTCGCTGGGCCGCGGCTTTGACATGCGCTGGATGGCGATTTGTGCGGGTTTGATGGCCATGAAAACCAACAACATAACCGGCGTGAAGAAATGTGCCACGAAGATCAGATAGAGCGTTATGACATACGATAAAACAATGGCCGACATCGTGATGAAGCGCGCCGCCGGGCGCGCCCGTTATTTTGTCCAAGATGTCGGCGACCGGCGGTTTCGCGCCGCAGACGCGCATGGGATTCACATCTGGCGATCAGTGGGAGCCAGCCATTGCAGCGGATCGTTTCGGGCATGCTTATATTCTTTATCCGCAATACAACGGCGTACCGGGGTGTCCGGCTTGTTACAGTCCAACGATGATCCTGCAAACCAGCAGTGATCATGGGTTGACATGGGGTTTCCCAACCATCATGTATCCGGCCGGCGATACGACCGGGCAATGGGACGCGCAGATTGTCGTTGATCCTGTAGATGGTAAAACCTTCTATGCATCTTGGTTGCAGAACGGCAAAAGCAGTATCGAGGTCGCGAAGTCAGCAGATTATGGCGTGACATGGACTTTCGTTCTGGCAGACTCGACCAATGCTGGTGTCGATAAACCAATCCTTGCGGTGCGCGGACAGGATGTTTATGTTGTATATAACCATTCACAGACCGTGCTGGCTGCGGCTTCACACGATGGCGGCGTGACATTCATAGAGGTGAAGGTAAATCAGAGTGCCAAATTGGGCTGGTCGCTGGCGGGCGGCGGAACTATCACACCCGATGGATCGGTATATTTTTCGTGGGCTGGGTATACTCAGAACGGCGGCGCAAAGGGGCCGGTTAATTTGTATATAAGTAAATCGAGCGATGGCGGCAAGACCTGGACAGCCACCTTGCTCGACGTCTCGGGAGCCCGGCCGGATTGTTCATCCATGAGTTGTGGATGGGCTTTCCTTGGTGCGCAAATGACGATGACATCCGATGCGACGGGTGCGCTCTATGCTCTCTGGAATTCAGGTACAACTGCCAGTGGGCCGAAGCGGATCTATCTGGCAAAATCTACAGATGGAGGTAACACGCGGTCCGCCAAACAGGATGTCTTGACCGCTGCACGGGGAGTGGAACATGCTTTTCCCGCAATTACCGCGACCGGTTCTGGCGACGTTCGAATCGCGTGGATGGATACTCGCGCTGCCTCCTCAGGCGCGATAGATCGTTGGAACGTTTACTATCGCAAATCGACCGACGGTGGCAATACCTGGTCGTCTGAAACCGATCTCTCCACCTACGTTAACGGATTTACTTATATCTTCACAGATGGTTTCCGCTTCCCGTTCGGCGATTATTTCGAGATGGATATCGACGAGCGAGGTACAACACATGTGGTGTGAAGCGAGGGTTACAATTACGACACGCCCGGCTCAATCTGGTATAGTCAGGGAAAATAGAGTTTCAGGTTTGAAGGTTGAAAGTAAGAAGGCGAAAAAAGCCCGGCTCGTTACAAATAGAGTCGGGCTTTTTCATGAGCTTTTTTTGACGATGATTCTAGTTGACCTCTTGCATCTGTCAATCATAATTCTGCAAGCAGACGTTAGCCTTGCTTTGGGATAAGTCCAAAGGGAACGTCTGCTAGACAGATACCAAAAATATCCCGCTCCAGCAATATGCCAAAACCACGCGCCCGCCTTATTGGCGGGCGCGTACGAATGTGAAAATGTGACATTGTCAAATTGAAGAGTGGTTAGGATCGCCGGAGATTCTGGTTAGCTCTTTTTCTTTCGTACACTATATTTACCACGTTCTTCGGCGACTTGCAGGCGCATACGCAGGTAGCGTAAGGCATCCTCTTTGTCTTCCCCTTCCAATTGCTGAAGGATATAGATGCCTTCCTCGGTGAGTGGATCGGCTTTAGCCTTGGGAGGCAACAGACCTGCGGCGCGGAAGACCACTTCGGACGGCAGCTTCAAAGCGCGGGCAATTGCTTCAAGAGATTCAGGAGAGGGCCTCCTTTCTCTGTTCAATATACGGCTGATAATCCCTTTATCTATTCCCGCTTTTCTGGCTAGCTCGGCAGGGCTCATGTTCCTGCTTTCTAATTGAGCGCCTAACCATTCGGAGAGATCGGTAGTTGCCATGTGGCAACATCTTAGCACGCCGGAAGGTGCTGCGGAACATCTTGTGGTTGCTGATTGACAACCCCTTTGTATTTCTGTATACTCTGTATGCCTTGAGGTTTCTGCAAGGCAACATAGTGGAGTTTGCAACCTGCCAAATTGGCTGCCAGCGGGGACTCGGGCTTATGTAATGACTGCGGCGAGTTGTTCAGAACGTTTGGCGTTCACATGCCACGAACATTAAGTGGACGTCTCCGCGGACAACGTTTCCCTATCCAAAGCTGGTAAAGATATTCAGAGGTGTCTGATGAGTATCCCGATTATCGTTGTTGTTGCCGTCTTGGTTCTTGCGGCTGTGGTCGGCATGGCAATTGTGTGGTGGCAGAGGAAGAAGAGGATGCCTCAATGTGCGTGCTTTGAGCTTATTGGCGATAACCCCAACTGCCCAATCGCCGACCATCGAATACAGTGCATGTCTAATAACGGGTCTGTAGCCAATCGTGGCCGAATTTGAGCGAGAATTAATGCACTGAGAAGAAGGAACGAGTTTGCGGGTTGGCTGCAGGGATCGCTGGGGTGATTGAGGCGGAGGGCGAAATTGCTCATTGCTCGGCACGGATCTCCAGCCCAACTGTAGACTGACCGCAGGCCTCCTTGTATTGCCAATTATATATTGATGTGACCTGTGGTCACGAGTAGCGTGTCTGATCGATCTAGTGCCAGAATGCGGGAAAGAAGGTTCTGATCAATGTATCAATGATGAGTGCAAGCACAAAGTAATTGCTGAACACGCGGTTATGGACGAAGCACACGGTTGAGAACCAGCGCGGCCAGATCGGATATCCAGCGGGCGGTTCGCTGGGCCGCGGCTTTGACATGCGCTGGATGGCGATCTGTGCGGGTTTGATGGCCATGAAAACCAACAATATAACCGGCGTGAAGAAATGTGTCACGAAGATCAGATAGAGCGTTATGACATACGATAGAACAATGGCCGGCATCGTGATGAAGCGCGCCGCCGGTTCTCCGACGATGACTGGCAATGTTCGGACCTTCTTAACCTTATCTTCCTTCAGTTTGTCGGTGTATTTACCCAGATTAATGGTGACCACATTCAAACCAGCCGGGATGCTGGCGAGAATGACCGCCCAATTCCATAGACCGGTCAGCACGAAATACACGCCCCCGATCATCATAGGTCCCCAAATGATGAAGATGGACAACTCGCCAATGCCGATGTACTTGAGAGGGTAGGTATAGAACAACAAAATGAAAGCGCCGATTGCAAAGAATCAGACGGCGATGGGAGCAAAGTTTGTATAAAACAAGGCATACACGCTTGCAAGCGTAGCCAGCAATCCGCTGACGCCGAACCAGAGCAGGTGAGTGCGCTGGTTCCAGAAGCCCTGCGCCAG
>JAKAMM010000026.1:11984-12364 GCA_021812905.1 Chloroflexota bacterium
CGATGCCGCGGCTGAAGTTTGTGTAATCGTTGATCAGATTATTTGTGCCGTGTGCGATGAAGAGTCCCAGTGTGAGAATAACCCACATCATAAAATCAAACGGTTTGTTGTTTGCGTGTAAATATTGCCAGGCGAATAGCCCGCCAATCAGGCCGGAATATAGCGTGATTGTTCCAACTGCAGACCGCGTGGCAATAAACCACTTGGATAAGACATCCAGTGCGTCCCATTCTTTTTTATCTTCCATCTTGATAAGTTGTGAAAGTGATTTACGCCACATGGCGAAGGTGGTGTTCATGGTCTCTCCTAAGTAGATTTTCACGAAGTTATACCCTTAAAAAGGCAAAAGGTTATCTATTCTAGGACCTGAATATACTAGA
>JAKAMM010000398.1 GCA_021812905.1 Chloroflexota bacterium
TTGGCTGCCGGTATTGCTCATGGGCTTGTCCGTACGGCGCACCACAGTTCAACGAATCGCTCGGTGTAATGTCCAAGTGCAACATGTGCTATGACTTGGTCGACGAGGGCGAGAAACCGGCTTGTGTGCAGGCCTGCCCGTACCGCGCAATGGACTTTGGTCCGCTGGACGAGCTGCAGCAACAGCACGGTAATTTCAACGCACCTGCCCCGCTGCCCGATCCAAGCATCACCAATCCATCCGTGGTCTACAATCCGAACAAAGTGACCAAATCCACGGGCGATACCAGTGGTCACTTGATGAATCTTGAGGAGCTGTAACATGAACACACGTGAATGGGCATTACTGATTTTCACGATCCTGGGACAGCTGGCCGTAGGCATGATGCTTGTGATGTTGATCGTCCGAGCCTATGCTGTCCGCAAAGTTGGTATCGAACAGGCCGCGCACCTCACTGATGTGCCTCTCTATTTGGTCCTGCCGATCATGGGCCTGGCACTGCTCGCCTCGCTCTTTCATCTGGGCAAGCTGATCCATGTCATCGGCGCCGTGCCGAATTTAGCTACCTCCTGGATGAGTCGGGAAGTGGTCTTCGCGGTGACGTTTGTTGTCCTCATCGCGATATACGCCTTCCTTCAATGGCGTAAGATTGGCTCCGAGGTCGTTCGGACTGTCATCGGTTGGGTCACGGCTGTGATCGGGCTGATGTACGTATATTGCATGGGCATGACCTATATGTTACCCGCCCAACCTGCCTGGAATACTTGGGCAACCTCGGTAACATTTTTTGTGACCGCCCTGCTGCTTGGTGTTTTGGGCAGCGCGGCGGCCATGATGGTCAACTATACCCGTCTGCCGAAGAAGGAAGCCGCCCAACAGGGCTTGATCGGGACCGGATTGCAATGGATTTCGATTGCCGCGATCGTTCTGCTTGGCATTGAGCTCCTTGTACTGCCGATGTATCTGGCCTTCCTGAGTACACAAGGCTCAGCAGCTATCCATACGCTCAACCTGATTTTCGGGACGTACGGTGCCGCGCTCGCTATTCGCCTGATCCTTGTCTTTGTTGGCGCGGGTATATTGGCAGCTTACCTGCATCGCAATGTATCCCTCCCAGGCGGAGAAAAATCCTGGGCCATGCTCGTCTACATCGCTTTTGTGCTGGTTTTGGTGAGCGAGGTCATGGGCCGGTTCGTGTTCTACGCAACACGCTTCCGAGTCGGTATCTAGTCCCTAGTCCTAAACCGGATCACAACCTGGTCAGGGGTGGGTGTAAGCCCACCCCTGACCAGGTTAACACGAGGAAGAAATGACTAAACCAACGCTGCGATTGATAGTCGCTTCCCTGTTCCTGCTGACATTTGGATTATCGTTTCGCCATGCGAGTCCTGTTTCTGCCCAGACCGGTGAGTCGGTTCGAGCGATCACCCTCTCCACCAGCGGCTATGGGCAAGCACTTGCCGTGGCTTTTTCCCCGGATGGAAATTCCCTGGCGGTTGGAAGTTCGTCGGGGATTTATCTTTTTGACACTCAGAAATTATCCGCCATTGACCGTATCCAGACTAATGCGTGGGCGCGCAGCGTTGCTTTCCTGCCTGGCAGTAATACCCTGGCGGCGGGGCTGTTTGACAAGACGATCAAACTCTGGCGTATGCCGAAAGCCCAGCTGACCAGCACCTTTGAAGGACATCAAGGCTGGGTGTGGAGCATTTCCGTTTCCCGCGATGGAACCCTGCTCGCTTCTGCCTCGGACGATAACACGGTGCGCGTTTGGACAACCAGCGGCGTCCCACGGCTTGTCCTGGACAAAAACACAACCGGCGTGAGAGCCGTTGCTCTTTCTCCAGACGGAAAATTGGTTGCGGCGGCCCTTGAAGATAAGACCGTCCGTATTTGGGGTGTTGAAGATGGCGAGTTGCTGTATATTTTGGTTGGGCACACCGCTTGGGTACGCTGCCTGGCATTTTCACCGGATGGTAGCCTGCTTGCTTCCGGCTCGTTCGACAAGACGGTCCGGCTGTGGAATGTTTCTGATGGAAAACTGCTTCAAACAATGAAGGGACACACCGCCAGCGTGTTGGGCGTAGCCTTCTCGCCCGATGGAACAAAGCTGGCTTCCGGATCTGTCGATCAAACGGTCCGCTTGTGGCGCGTGAGCGATGGAACTTTATTGAATATTTTGCAGGGCCACACGGATTTTGTCTACGCGGTGGCCTTCTCGCCTGACGGAAAAACGCTTGCATCCGGTGGTGCTGATAACACGGTTTGCCTCTGGGATTTGGAAAAGCTTCCGGCAGAATCATCCACTGGCAATGATGTGCAATTACCGGCTACGCCCTCGGACTGTCGCGTTTGCCATCATTCCCGCGGCCTGGGTCAGCCGCCGCGCGTGATCGAGTTGCGCTGCGAGGGTTGTCATACGAACGGTGCCAGCCTTGAATGGTGTCCGGCTTTTTCACGTTCACCTGAAGCGGTGACTCCACCGGTAAGTTATACGCCGTACTCTGGACATGCTGGCGTGCCGGTTGGTGGAAGTGATGTCTCGGTGCTGATTGTATCTCCCTCGAACGGTGAGACTTTGTATGCCGGCGATGGAATCACGGCCCCGGCCTATGTAGTCGGACAGGTTCATTCCGCTACCTCTGCCGCGACGGACTTACAGGTGCAATTAACGGTCTGGTCTGGTAATCAGAATACGGCTACCCTCACCACAACGCCTTCCCCCACTGGACAGTTCAAGTTCGATCTGTCGATTAACCCACAAGGTGGGATTCCCGTCATCAAGCCCGGTGGTACGGCCTGCGT
>JAKAMM010000399.1 GCA_021812905.1 Chloroflexota bacterium
AGTGAAAACCAATCAAGTACAATTTGAGTATTTTCTGGTTGCTCCACATATTCTAATCCGGAATCAAATGGTATAAGAGGAATATATATCCTGTGAAATAATGTTTTTTTCAGTCCGATAAATTTAAAGTCACGCTGGAAAATGGTCTGTATTTTTATTTGCAGTCTGAGCCGAAGGTCGGAGAAAAAATCGAAGTGAAAGTTAAGATAGAATGTCTGGCATGAACGAACCGATTGTTGTGTTGAAGAAAAACCTGGCTGGCGAAGTGACCTGGAAATATTCCGGCAAAGTCTTGCAACGCGAATCGAATGCTGTAATTCTCGAAGCATTTTTCAATCGCCCCGATATGCCCTTCATGAATGTGGTGTTAAAAGAAAATGATCGTTTCGTCGAAACTTTTTATGCAGACCACTGGTATAACATTTTTGAGATCCATGACCGCGATGATGACAAAATCAAAGGCTGGTATTGTAATGTCGGTCGCCCGGCGGTGATAGCAGATGGGGCCGTTTCTTATGTTGACCTTGCTCTTGATTTATGGGTTGCGTCAGATGGAAAACAAACCGTGCTGGACGAAGATGAGTTCGATGAATTATCGCTTAATGCAAAAGATCGCGAGATGGCAAGGACAGCGCTTGCTGAACTGCAAGAGCTGTTTGAATCAAAACGGCCTCCGCAATGATGGATGCCGTTTGGTTTAGAGCAATTATCCTCCTTGCAGGGCTCTCAAGATCTGATCGCCGTATTGCCAGCCTGCGACTCCGACTATAAGACAACAACAGCATAAAACTACAAGTACGATGCCTACAATGAGCCAAGTGTTGTTCTTCTTCGGCTCTTCCGGCATGGGGGTTGGAACCGGGACGTTCATGTTATCGTTCATCTTCTCTTCTCCTTTTGATGAATACGGATTGCAATTAATTTGGAGTATATCAGTTCTCCAAAAGTAAAACCCAAATCAGGCTTGTTCTTTGCTTGTTCGACGCGCCCACCACCATAGCAGGAAAATGATCAGGATGGCCACCAGGGCAACGATCACGATTGGTACAAGGACGGATAAAAATGAAATTGCGGTGGAGGTGACATCCTCCGCAATGCTGACGGGGACGTTCCCCACGCCGCCGGTCGTGGCTGTGACCATTGGGCGGAGCATGCCCGATTTGACGGCATGCACGCCCCCGGCCACCAGCAATCCGCAGGCCAGCGCAAGAACGGGATTAATTCCGGTCACAACATTGGTGCCAGCCGCAAAGACAATCGCGCCTGCTGCGGGTCGCACGACAGTCTGGATGAGGTCGTTGAGGTGATTCACCGCCGGAACTTTGTCCGCCAGCATTTCGATGATGAGCAGGATGCCAAGCAGGATCAAAATCCATGGATTGGAAAGTGTATCCCACGGCGGAGTGAGTTTGATCAGGTTTGTATAATGCGCCAACACGCCGACCACCAGCAGAGGAATGTACGCGTTCAGTCCGGCGCTGGCGGATAATCCAAAAGCAGAAAAGATGCCAAGCAGGATTTGCATATTCTCCTCTTATCCCGAAAGGCCGGGGAAGCCGCTCCAGGTATGGGTGAGATTGAAGCGGAAGAGATCGATGCTCAAGATCATGATAAGCGCCAGGGTCAAACCAGCCAGCGCAGGCAGCCAGAGCTGGCGAACGTGGTCGAAGGCGTTTTCCTGCCGCATGAGCATGGTCCACACGATGCTGAAGACCATCGTTAACAGGGCCAGTACACCCAGAGTGCTGACAATCGCGACGGGGTAAAGAACCCAAGAGCTTCCCGTCAGAGCACCGAAATCAATCAAAAGCACGATGCCGACCAAAAGTCCGAATTGAGGCCAGGTCAGTGCGGGTCTTTCATCAGACGTGCGCCAGATGCTTTGGTTGTACATCGGATACAGAACGCTGGCCATGGCAATTCCCATGCCGCTGCCTGTAAAGAGTCTGGTCGTATTATCGGTGATGTATAGATTTGGGATCTTATCGAATGCACCCGCATAAGTGCCCTTCATTAAAGCCAGGTAGGAATTTGATCCATCCACGGCAAAGGAAAGGAAGAAGATGATCAACAGGGCCAGGATGCCGCGATTAGGAAGTTTGTTTTTCCTGCGGCTGACGAATATCTGGAAGATCAGCGCGATGGCCGCGGCATTGAACTCGCCCGTGCAACGCGCGCATAAGGGCAGCTGCAGACTGCCGATGTGCAGGGAATGTGAATCAAGACGATGACAGACAGCATAGCCAACCGCGTCCAGCTTGCCCATCAGGCCGGGAGGCGCGATATAGATCCATCCGGCCAGGGCGAAAAGGGCGCCAATGGGGACCAGCCATTTGATCAATGTATGAAATGGGGGGGATTGCTTTTCTTTAACCATGAACATCATTATATGGGCATTGTTTGGGAAAAGCAAGAAAGCACATCGTTTGGGGTAAGATTAAAGAGATAGCCCATAAGTAAGGAGGTATCAGGAATGGATCGCATCGGAATCTTGACTGGCGGGGGAGACGCGCCGGGCCTGAATGCCGTCATCCGTGCCGCAACAAAAACCGCGATCCTTGAATACGGATGTGAAGTATTTGGGATCCGGGATGGATATGATGGCTTCCTGGCAAAGGACGGCGTCCTTCCCTTGAACCTGAAGGACGTAAGCGGGATTCTGCCGCGCGGCGGCACGATCCTCGGCGCGGCCAATCGCGGCAATCCGTTCGCACGCCAGATCATTCGCGATGGCAGGGAGGTCACCATCAATGTTTCCGGCGAGATCACAAGATCCATTCAGCAAATGGAACTGGATGCCCTGTT
>JAKAMM010000400.1 GCA_021812905.1 Chloroflexota bacterium
AACCTGATCGATATTTTTATAAATGTTATCGAGCGTGCCGAATTTTCCGAGCAACGCGACGGCGGTTTTTTCGCCGACGCCGGGCACGCCGGGGATGTTGTCGGATTTGTCGCCGACAATGGCTTTGTAATCCACAACCTGGTCGGGACGCACGCCAAGTTTTTTGATTACGTCTTCATCGGTGATGTAATTCTGATCGTCGCCCGCCAGATAAACCGCGGTGCGTTTGTTGACAAGCTGCAAAAGATCACGGTCGCCGGTGATGATCTTTACGCCAAGTCCCTGTTCAGCGGCGATGCGGGCAATTGAGCCGAGAACATCATCGGCTTCATATCCTTCACGTTCAAGACGCGGAATGTTGAAAGCATCCACCATTTGACGAATGCGTTCGATCTGCGGACGCAAATCATCCGGCATTTTTTCGCGTGTGCCTTTGTATTTTGGGAAGATTTCATCGCGGAAAGTTTTTCCTACATCGAAAGCAACCGCCAGGTATTCGGGCTTTTCCTGCTCGAGGACGCGCATGAGTTCGCGCGCAAAGCCATAAATGCCGGCAGTCGGTTCGCCTTTGGATGTCTGCCAGCGTTGCGAACTTGAACCGGCGGTCAAAGCGAAATACATGCGATAGGCGAGAGCGTGTCCATCAATGAGGTAAAGTGTAGGGGGCATGGGAGTGTCCAGTAATTAGTTTTCAGTAATCGGTATTCAGTGAGCAGTTCTGGTAATAAAAAGCGCAGAGCGCGGAATTTTATTTTTGCCGTCTCTGCGCTCACTTCATGGTAAGCAATTATCAACGTTGCGGTTTTTCGATTCCCTGCCGCTGGCGGATTTGTTTAATGTAATCCTTGACCAGTTGCGGTGGGTGAGGTTGGGTTCCGCTCATGATGAGATACCCGGGCGCCCAAAAATCGCCTGATGGGTTTTCTTTTTTCAAGCGTGGAAATTCAGCGAAGATCTTTTCGGAGGTTTGCTGGCGCATGATGCGCATAAGGTAGCCCGGCGAAGTGGCTGGCGAAACATTCACAAGCCATTGCAAATATTCCGGGCGGACAGCGAGATGTTCCAACTGCCAGCCAAAGGCGATGCAGATGTTGGGAATCCACTCGGAGAGCCTCTCGGTAATGTCGCCGGTCAAATAATGGGACGGGAAGCGCGGAACCAGCAAGCAAGCGTACATCAACTGATAGACGCCAGCTGAGGCCGGTTCGAGCACGATCTGTCCAGCCAATTCATTCATGGAGTGCGGAGGCGGCTCATCCAACTCGCCGGGCATTGGGCCGCGAACCGGCGCCTGAGGCCTCGGTCGTGCGTTGGAGGAGGCGGCATTTTCCAAGTCTTCCCAAGATTGGGATTGTGCTGAGGGAGTCCGCGTAATGTCCGGGACTGAAGCGGGCTTGACCTCCACTGGCGAGGTCTTTGCGACAGGTTTTGGATTCGGCGTGGGAGTGTCCACCAGGATTTCCGAAAGGGCGGGAATGGCGATATCCTCGTCGTCCTCGTTCCTCCCGTTATTAACGGATGTTGGTTCGGTTTTTGAAGGGGCTTTTGGCCAGACTGGTTTATTGGTTTTCTCTTCTTTGGTTTCGTTTTCGCTGAGGGAGGTCACCATCAGGCTGGCCTGCGAACGAATGGTGCTGAAAGGCGTTTCCGCATCAAAGACCAGGGCGAGCAAAACGTTTTCGGCGAGTTCTGTGGCGTAGAGCATGTGCTCGGCTTTGGTGCTTTCAAGCCGGACAAAGCGCAAAAGGTCACTGCCTTTTGGGGCGTCCCAATTTCTTGCCAATGTTTGTGCGATCTCTTTGGCCGCGGCCTGAGAAAGTTGACCAGCGTAGGCCCAAAGTTCATTATCGAGGGTGATTAGTGCGGCCTGCGACGAACTCTCAAGTGTGAGGCGTGTTAAATGTTGCGCGGCTTTACTAACATCGCCCAACCAGGGAAGTTCCTGGGTTATGGGAGATGAATTCGTAGCAGGAGTTTTGCCTGTATTATTAAACAGTTCAGACATGTTGGACGACTTGCGGACAAGAGTCCATGGGCGGATGGAATCAAGCGCCGGGAGAGTCTCGTCATCGGCCAGGATAAAAAGCTGAATGCCGGGGATGATAGTGCGAAGCGACTGGCCGATTTCCTCGACTAATTTTTCGCCAAGCTCGATATCGAGGAAAGCCAGTTTGCAGGCTTCTTCATCCGCGCGTACGGCTGCCGCAGCTTTGTTATTGACAAGATAGACGCGATAAGCATCCGTGTCCTGAAGCGAGCTACGAAATGCTTCCCCAAAAGTGAGATCAGGCGTAACAACCAGCAGATTTTCGACCACAGACTTAGTTTATCACGGCAAGGGCGGAGGGGCAAGACAGTTTGCGTAGTTTTTAATGTAATTTGCTCGTCATCCGCGACTATCCTTGCCTGGCGCTGGTTAAATTCGTCTATACAACTTGCTTTTATTCGCCTTTTGTGCTATCTATAAAGAAATTACTGATGAGGTCGTCGATGCATCGTGAACGAATTTCTGAAAACGTTTTTTGGTTCCAAAGCGAAATCTATGCCCAGGTCACGGCGGGGGTAATAGCCGGACCGCAGTGGGCAGTTGTGGTTGATACTCTGGCATTGCCAGATGAGACGCTCGGCATGCGCGAGTTCATCGAGCATGAGTTGAGTGTGCCGGTGCGTTATGTGATCAACACACATTATCACGCCGACCATGCCTGGGGAAACTGTTTCTTCCCTGGCGCCACAGTCATCGCTCATGAGCTTTGCCGCGAATTTCTGGACGAGCGCGGGCGTCCATCGCTGGAAGCGGCTCA
>JAKAMM010000401.1 GCA_021812905.1 Chloroflexota bacterium
TCAACGTTGAGCAATTCTATGACACCGCGCGTTATCGCCCTAGGTATGAGAATTTTGAGATGAAGCCGCTCTTCATTATGGCCAGTGAAGGATAACCAAGTGCCCGTCACATTCAAAGTGACGGGCACCTTCTAAAGGGGAATGCAGTTGTGTCTTTCAACTGCAATCAAACCAGTTCCTTTTTCAACAAATCTAAAATTTTGTGCGCGGCCACCGGCACCGCCGCCGCAACCTTCGGCGAAAGTTCTTCCGAAAAATCACACGTATTTTTAGATTCGATTGCGACCACATCCACGCGCTCGGGGACGTCTGCGCCCATGGCTTGCGCCACCTGCAAGGCCGCCATCAATGAAGTGTCATGTGCGGATGCAGAATGACTCGCCATCGGATTTGGGAGCGCAAGCAGCGGGAAAACTCTCACGCTTCCCACCGCGCCCTGGCCGGACTCCATTGAATCGACCAGGATTACACGCTGATAACCCAGCATCCGCTCCATCAGGCTGAGTCCGCCCAACGAAGCGCAATCCACCTCGATGGATGACTGATTACTGGCAACTGGCAACTGACGACTGATGGCTTCCGCCACTTTCCAGCCGACGCCGTCGTCGCCGAGAATGGGATTGCCGAGTCCGATCACGAGGGTTTTCATTTGACAGTGTTTTTCGACTTTTCCGCCATTTCTGCCACAAGTTGGACACGCGTCATTTCCAATCGCTCCATGGCGGCCTTGGCTACAGCCTTCATCAATCCAACACATAGATGTGGATCCACTTCGCACAGGGCGCGCAACGCAAGCGCGTCAATTTTGATGACGCGGCAGGGTTTGTCAGCGCGCAAGGTGGCAGTGTATTGGTATGGCTCGATCAAAGACGAGATCCCGAAGATTTCCTCAGGATTAATGTGGCCGATGAAATATTCCTGTTTATAGTCGGGGATGTGCTCAGTTTTAACAACCATGTAATAAGGCAGATGTCCTTTGGCGAGAAAATATAGCGCGTTAGCAGGCGTATTGGCCTCGCATAGCACATCGCCAGCGTTGAGTTGCAATTCCTGTGCGATCTTAGTGACAGCCTTTAACTCTTTATCATCCATAAAGGAGAAAAAAGAGAAACGGTGCAAAAGTTCTATAGGGATCATATTAGGCTCCTTACTGCCAGCGGGTGAACAACTCGACCAACCTTTACTAATATTGCTTCAACACTTCAATTGGATTTCCAGCAGCATCGCGGATGGTGATCTCCAGCGGCATTTGGCCCGGCAGGGAATGCGTCGCACACCCGAAGCACGGATCATAGGCGCGGAAGGCCATCTCGACCATGTTCAACATGCCTTCGGTAACTATCGAGCCGTGTTTGATGAGACTGCTGGCCGCCTTGTTGATGGACATGCTGATCGGCGCATAATTGTTGGTCGTGCCGACGATGAGATTCACTTTGGTCAGCAAGCCGCGCTCGTCAGTGGTGTAGTGATGCGTCAGCGTGCCGCGCGGCGCTTCGACGATGCCCACACCCTCGGTTGGAGTTTCCGTTGGAACGGTGTGGAAATTCGGCGAGGTGACTTCGGGGTCGGTGGCAAGTTCAACCCAGCGCTCAGCGGCGTAAAGCAATTCGATCAGGCGCGCCCAATGGATGGCGAGTCGCTGGTGAACCGGCCGGCCGCCCAAGGTCGAGAAGAAGCGTTCGTATTCTTCCTGCGCGCGCGGCGTTGCCATTCCGTCTGATGCGTTGAGTCGCGAGAGCGGAGTCGCCATGTACACGCCGGAATCTTTTCCGTCCACGAATCCTTTCCAGCCGACCTTTTTAAGATACGGGAATTTGAGATACGTCCACGGCTCGACGTGTTCGGCGATGTGTTCGGCGTAATCCTTCGGCGCGTATTTGATGAATTCTTTTCCGTCGGGATCAACCACACGAACCTTGCCATCGTAGAAATTTACTTTGTTATTTTCGTCAACCATGCCCATGTAATACGTGTGATGGTTGTATATGTCGCCGAGAATTAGATCAACGTATTGTTGATTGCCGAGCACGATGTCGTTGAAAATCTTGAGACTGAATTGGGCAAACTCAATCGCCCATTTTCCCATCTCTTCGATTTCTTTGCGCTGTTCTTCGGCGATGCCTTTCGTTAATCCGCCGGGGATGGATGTGCACGGATGCACTTTGCGCCCGCCGATAATTTCCACGACGGTGTGACCATACTTGCGCGCTTGAATCACTTTGCCCGCGATCTCCAATCCAACTTTGTGGATGACGCCGAGAATATTTCGCTCGGCCACCGGCGCATCGGGACCCATGATGAAATCGGGTCCGCCGAGTGCATAGAAATGTGTGGTGTGGTCGGTGACATAGAACGCGCTGTAAAGAAGTTCACGCAAAAGCTTGGCGGCGCGCGGCGGGTCAACGTGATAGACCGCGTCGGCGGCTTTGGCGGCAGCCATGTGATGCGCTTCGGGGCACACGCCGCAAATGCGGTTTGTCAGAAGCGGCATTTCTTCAACAGGCCGCCCAACGCAGAATCGTTCGAAGCCGCGCAGTTCGGGGATTTGAAAGTAGGTGTTGGCAACGTCGCCATCTTCGTTGAGAAAGATTTCGATCTTGCCGTGACCTTCGAGGCGGGTGATTGGGTCAATTGTTATACGTTGTGTCATAGTAACTCCATTCCGTAGTTCGTAATACGTAACGCGCTCTTTACGGATTATGAATCACGCATTAAGTCTTTTCTTTCTTCCAAGCCGGTACTGCGGCCTTCATAAGCGACCCAGCCAGATTGAAGCGATAGAATTGACCGACCGGGTCAACG
>JAKAMM010000402.1 GCA_021812905.1 Chloroflexota bacterium
GATATGTCAATCCGAATTCGGATTGCAAATCTTTGAGAATATTGAGTACCTGCGATTGAATGGAAACATCCAGCGCCGAGACCGGCTCATCACAGACGATGAATTTGGGACGCAAAGCCAGCGCGCGTGCAATCCCAATGCGCTGACGTTGTCCGCCGGAAAACTCATGCGGGTAGCGGCGGGCGTGATAATGTTCCAGCCCCACCCTCTTGAGCATATCCATCATGACATCCGTGCGTTCTTTGGGCACGCCGATGTTATGAATGTGCAGCCCTTCCATGACGGATTCGCCGATCGGCACGCGCGGATCAAGGGAAGCGAAGGGGTCCTGGAAGATGATCTGTAAATCGCGGCGCACAGCCTTCAACTCGCCGCTCTTCAGCTTGAAGACATCCCTGCCGTCATACATCACCGACCCGGCCGTTGGTTCGATCAGGCGCAGCATCGTGCGCCCGATGGTCGTTTTGCCGCACCCCGATTCTCCCACCATGCCGAGCGTCTCGCCCTTTTGGATCACAAAACTGACGTCATCCACGGCTTGGACTTGAGCCACCACGCGTTGCATGATGCCTGCGCGCACAGGAAAATATTTTTTCAGCCCCTGCACTTTCACAAGATCTGCTTTTGGTTGATTGGCGGTATTATTGCTCATCAAATGCTCCCGTAACTTGGTTAACGTACTTTAAGCGGAGCGCGATGGCCTTCCGCATTTTGATACAACCAGCAACGGACAAAATGTCCGGGCTTGACTTCAGCCAGATCAGGATCCGCCTGTGTGCAAATATTCAAGCCATGTTGGACACGCGCCAAACAACGCGGCGCAAAGCGGCATCCAGGCGCAGGATCGATCAAATTCGGCACAGAACCGGGGATGACATCCAGGCGCTCTTTGATCTTGCCCAGCACCGGGATCGAACCGATCAGTCCCTGTGTATAAGGATGAAGCGGATAATCGAAAAGTTCGGTCACTTCGGCCTGTTCCACGATCTCGCCCGCGTACATGACAGCCACGCGCTCGGCCATCTCCGCGATCACGCCTAAATCATGCGTGATGAGCAGCACCGATGTGCCCATCTTCTCGCGCATACCCAGTATCAAATCCAAGATCTGCGCTTGAATGGTCACATCCAGCGCGGTGGTTGGTTCATCTGCGATCAAAAGCTCGGGCACACACGCCAGCCCCATCGCGATCATCACACGTTGAGCCATGCCGCCCGAAAGTTCATGCGGGAAAGCCTGCGCGCGGCGCTCCGGTTCGGGAATGCCAACCATTTTCAGCAATTCCACGGCGCGTTTTTGTCCGGCCTCTTTTCCGAAATCCTGGTGGATGCTCAACACCTCGGCAATTTGATCGCCCACTCTAAACACCGGGTTGAGTGCGGTCTGCGGCTGCTGAAAGATCATAGAAATGCGGTTGCCGCGCACCTTCATCATTTCTTCTTCGGGTAATTTCAACAGGTCGGTGCCATCCAATAAAATTTCACCTTCCAGCACTTTACCCGGCAATGAAACGAGACGCATAACCGAAAGCGACGTGACGCTTTTGCCGCATCCCGACTCGCCCACCAATCCCAAAATCTCACCGGGATAGATGACAAAATCCACACCGTCCACGGCATGGACCACGCCATCTTCTGTAAAGAAATGCGTTTTAAGATTTTTTACTTCCAGCAAAGGTTTCTGATCTGTCTTCGCCACGGCGAACTCCTAATTCTGGATTGGGGCTGATTATAGCAAAGTTTTCCTATTGTGACGCAGGAATTGCAAGGGAAGGCGCGCCATAAATTCCGCTCAGGCCGCCCAACATATTCGAGAATGGATACGAGATATTCCGGTACGCGTCGCACGCCGCGGTTGAATATAGCGGAATCGTGGGGAGGTCTTGTACGAGCACGGATTGAATCTGATAGACCTGTTTCTGCGCCTCGGTTAAATCGCTGGTCAAGTTCAATGCCTCGCACGCCGACTTCAAGCGGACTCTGCTATAACCAAACGGATTCCCGTCCCCGAACCAATCGCATAAATAACCCGGATATTCGCTCACATTCCATCCGAGCAAAGCCATATCGTATTGCCCGCTGCTAAAAACGGCGTAACGGATTTCTTCAAGGCTGAGGTACTTCACTGTTAGCGGAATACCAAGCAAACTCGCATATTTCTCAACATATCCCGCCGCTTCGGAACGTTGACTATCTTCCATCTCTGATGGAGCAAGCAAAGTAATTGCCGGAAGAATTTGACCATTAGATGACATTAACCCAAGACCAGATTCAGAATCGGTTGGCTTTTTTTGCCATATATAACCCGCCGACTTAAGAATCGCTACGGCCTGTTCCAGGCGTTGCGAACCGGCCTGCCCAGCACAGGCACCCAACGATCGAGAGTCATACCATGGTTTTGCGCCTTCCTGAATAAACGATTCGAGAGGCACAGCGATCAATGCACGAGCAATGCTTACCCGATCCAAAACGCAATCCAGCGCCTGATGAAAAGCACTATCCGTCAATGCAGGGCGAGTTGGATTTATTACCAAAAATCGAACACCATGATTTGCATTAAAAGCAATTTTGAATGATACATCTTTTTGAAGATCCTGTTCGTTCTTTATGGATATGCCATTTTCATTGAGAACAGAATCAACATCGCCGCTCCGTAGCGCGTTAACTGCAATATCTTCGTTTGCGAAGAGGTGATAACTTGCCCGGTCAAAATGCGGCTCGCCAAATGGATGCGCTGGATTTACTTTGTTAACCCAAACGCCGTTTTGCTGACCAGCCGGAATCAAATTCCCAAGCGTAGG
>JAKAMM010000403.1 GCA_021812905.1 Chloroflexota bacterium
CGCGCTTAGTACAGAATTTCATAAAAATTCCGATAATTAGATTGCCAAGTTTTCCCGGCATCATTTGATAAATCCTGGCGTTCTCCATGTCTTGGCAGTCATTTCTGCATAAGTCCTGCTTCCATTACTTTTGTTAGTCAATCAGGTAAATCGATGAAATCTGTGGCTGGATTTTTTGAAGATTAAATTCTGGGTTGATTATGTTGAATGTTGCTTGTTGATTATGGTTTGTATCCGTTTTTGTGGAGCGCTTCCTTCAAAGTTAATCCCAGTCTGGTGACACCTTCGCGGATAACATCGGGAGCGGCATAGGAGAAATTGATGCGCATCGTGTTCGCGCCTCCGCCGTTGGCATGGAAGGCCGCACCGGGCACGAAGGCAACTTTGCTGTCAATCGCGACTTTCAAAACTTCAGCCGCGTCGACACCTTCGGGCATCGTTCCCCACAAGAACATGCCGCCGTGCGGATGTGTCCATGTGACTTCGGGCGGGAACATTTCATCCATCATTTCGAGCATCACATCACGGCGCTCTTTGTATGTGGCGCGGATGAGCTTAACGTGTTCGTCAAGGAAACCGTTTTTTGCAACCTCATACGCCACATATTGATTGAAGGACGAAGTGTGCAGGTCGGCGGCCTGTTTGGTCATAACGAGCTTGCGAATGACTTGTTCCGGTGCGATGACCCATGCCAGGCGCAGGCCGGGGGCGAGAAGTTTGGAGAATGTACTGAGATAGATGACATTGCCGCTATAAGTCCCGCCGTTCTTCCCGCGGAATTGACTATCCAGATAAACGATCGAGGGGATATGTTCGCCTTCATAACGCAGCTGACCGTATGGATCGTCTTCGATGATCGGGACGCCGTACTTGTCGGCCAGTTCGATCAGTTTTTTTCGCCGCTCGAGGCTAAGCGTCACACCGCTCGGGTTTTGAAAATTGGGAAGCACGTAGATGAATTTCGGCCCGACGCGCAATGCTGCTTCCAGTTCGTCAACGACCATGCCGTGCTCGTCCGTGCGGACGGAAATGTATTGCGCGCCGTACGCATTCCAGGCTTGCAATGCGCCGAGATAGGTCGGCGATTCGACTACAATGTAATCGCCGCGATTGATGAACAATCGTCCGATAAAATCGAGGGCCTGCTGCGAACCGGATGTGATCAAAATATTGTCCGGGCTGACTTCAACGCTGTAACGTGCGGTGTGGCGCGCGATCATCTCGCGTAAGGGGTGGTAGCCTTCGGTAGTGCTGTATTGCAAAGCCTGCGCGCCAACGGTTTCCAGAACAACGTTACAGGCATCTTTGAATTCCTTAAGCGGGAAGACTTCCGGTGCAGGAAGTCCGCCTGCGAAAGAAATGATGTCGGGCTGTTCGGTCAGCTTGAGTAATTCCCGGATGACCGAGCTTCCCATTTTTTGCGTGCGGTGGGCGTAACGATACTCCCAGGGTGTTTGCATTCATACTCCTTGGTACAGGGATGAAAAAAGCCTGGCAGGTACGTTGGTACCCGTCAGGCTTACTGACTCATGGCATTTCAATGCCTAGAAGGTTTAGTGCCAGAACTCTTTCCATGGCGACCTAATCTTACCCACTTTTTCTCTGAATCGCAACATTCTTTGACATGACAGAAATCACAAATTTGTCAGCCTAATTCAATTGATAAATTTACGGCCACGATCGGCAGTACTTCGTCTACAACTCGGCGGGCGGATGATTCTTGTTGTGACTCCATTGTTGGGTCAATCCATAG
Source organism: Chloroflexota bacterium (assembly GCA_021812905.1). The sequence continues at coordinate 1,754 of JAKAMM010000403.1, forward strand.
ATTGTCCAACTGGCGGCAATGGCGGCTGTTTCAGCTGGAATACCGGACTTTTCTTATCGCTTGTCGCCTCCTGCCTATTCTCGCCCAATTTTGCTCCCCCTTTTCAGACAGTCCCGTGATTGTATATCTTGAAATATTTTCTACTTGCCCAGTTTTTTCTTGAAGACCTCCGTCAGTGCGGGGACAATCGCGAATAAATCTCCGACAATGCCGTAGCGTGCTTGTGTGAAGATCGGAGCGTCAGCGTCCTTGTTGATGGCGACCACGACTTTGGCATTCCGCATCCCGACCAAATGCTGGATCGCGCCGGAGATGCCGCAGGCAATGTAAAGATCGGGTGTGACGACTTTACCGGTCTGACCGACTTGATGGGAATAAGGAATGTATCCGCCGTCAACAGCTGCACGTGAAGCGCCGACCGCGCCGCCTAGAATATTTGCCAGATCGCCGATCAATGCAAAGCCTTGCTGTGCGCGCCAGATCTCGGCTTGCTTTTCATCCAGGCCCGCAGGTGGAGTCAGCGATGGATTGTTCGAGACGCCGCGTCCGCCGGAGACGATGACGCCCGCATCGCTCAAATTGACAACAGCCTCAGCCACAGTATAGCCTTCGACTTTTGTCGGCGCATCGGTCTTGGCTTCGACTTTTGTTGCGCTGCCACTCTTGGATGAATCCTGTGCGGGGCGGGGGAAAGCGCGTGCGCGCAGAGTCGCGATGACAGGCTTGCCGGAGCAAACGGTTTTTTCCAACAGCTTGCCCTCGTAGATAGGACGCGTTGCAATTAATTTATCGCCTTCCATTGCAAGCGCGGTGACATCAACCAACACACCAGAATTTAAATCAATCGCGACCATCGCGGCAAGCTCGCGGGTGCGCGTCGTTGTCGGAAACAGAATCAGGTCAACGCCTGCACTGAGCGAAGTCGAAGTGGTCCCGGAAGAAGCGAGCGCGGATAAAGTGGAAGCAAACGCCTCGGCGCGATAATCCGTCAAAGCAGAATCGTCCGCAGTTAAAACTTCGTCCGCGCCAAATTCAAAGGCGGT
>JAKAMM010000404.1 GCA_021812905.1 Chloroflexota bacterium
GCGGAGTTCAACACCAGCGGAGTCATCGTCACGCGGTTGGCGGGACGGTCTTGATAATGCCTGGTGACGGCCAGCACCGGTTCAGACGCGTTCACTGGCGAGCCGGGAAATAAAGATGCGGTGTGTCCGTCTTCGCCCATGCCGAGCAGGACAAGATCGAAACGCGGCCAGTCGAGCGGAGCTTGGGCGAAGCGGCTCAAAGCGCTGGCGTAATCTTTTGACGCGGCGTCCGGCCCGAGGTCCGTGTTGACGCGGTGTACATTCGAGTCCGGAATGGAAATCTTATTCAACAAAATTTCGCGCGCTTGTCCATAACTTGATTCCTTGTCGTCGGATGGAACACAACGTTCATCGCCCCAGAAAACATGAGTCTTGCTCCAGTCCATTTTGTCGCGATATTCGGTTCCCAGCAGTTGAAAAAGGAGCGTCGGTGTGCCGCCGCCATTGAGCACGAACAGGAAACGTCCGCGCGCTGAGATTGCCTCGACGGATGTTTCGATAATCTTTTGAGCAGCCCAGCGGCTCAAAGGCTCGATGCCTGCGAATACTTTTAGAGAAAAATCATTCACGATGAATTTTATTTTACTCCCGGCGCGGCTTCGATATTCACCGCTCACTAAACTTTAACAATCGAGTCTTCCGAGCCAAATGGATTGGCGCGGTATTCTTCGGCTTCCCAGTCGTTTTCCCAGCGTTTGCCGTCGACGTAATAGCGGAAACGGTGTTCTCCGGGCTGGAGGGTGAGCGTTACAGAGAAGGTGCCGTTCTTCAACCGTTTCATGGGATGCGATTCTTTATCCCAGTCATTGAACGATCCGCATAGTGCGGCGGACTCTGCCCCCGCTTCAGCTGACAGCGTGAAAGTCACGCGGCAGTTTCCATTTTTCAAATATGATTTTTTCAACATTTTGAACTCCTTTATTTTGATGAACCGGACTTTTGCAGACGAGCTTGCGCCTCCAGATAAGTCTGGACGGTCGCAACGAACGCGGCGTGACTCCAGGTCAGCGGGCTAACCGATAGAGGTTCATCGGTAAACGGATTGACTTGCTCTGCCAGCACGCCGCTTGGCAAGGCATGGTCAATCACCCAATGAATCAAATCCAATGATTTTTGGAGATCGTCTTTTGTGCGAGCCGTGGCTGCGTACCATTCCGAAAGCCAGAGCGTGCAGATGAACCAGGGGTTGCCGGGGATGTTCGCAATATCCTGGCTGACTTGATGGTACTGGTCGTTCTCATAGCGCGCCACTCCGCCGACATTTGTTTTGACCCACAGGCGCTCGCGGATTGCTTCCATCGTTTGAACGATCTTCGGATCGTCCGGCGCGTACATGCCGAATTGCCACAGGCCAGCGAGCGACGAATCAATGGTTGAATCGACTTCCCATTTTCCGTCCGCCGTTTGATTGATCATGCGGACAAAGCGCTTCAATTCGGGACGCCAAAGCTGCGCGTCGGTCCCGGCTTTGACCTCGTCTGCGGCCTGACGATAGCGCCGGGAAAGATCGGTGTCGCCGAACGCTTCGGTGAAACGCGCGGCCGCATCCAGTCCGGCCCAGGTAGCGGCGACTGTCCAGCCGAGAATGCCGTGACGCTCTTCCCACAAATCATAGCTTGCGATGGGCAGACCCGTCTTCGGGTCGCGGTGTGCGTATAAAAAGTCGCCGATGGATCGAATCAAGCTGCGATAAAACGGCTTGATGAACTCCACGTCTCCAAAGCGGTCAAAGTGTTTCCATAGCACCCAAAGTACAAGTGCCGTTTCGTCTTCCTGAATTGGGATTTCTTTTTTGCCATCGCGATACCACGGATGCCAGGAAGAGGCCAGCGTGCCATCGGGATTGTATTTGTGCAAAAGGTAGCCTTCGTGTGTGAGAGCCTTGGCGCAAAACTCAAAGAATTTACGCGAGAGGTCAATGCCGTTTGCCATGACCATGGCGTTCGTTACGAGCGAACCATCGCGCGGCCACATGTAGCTGTAAGTATCGCGCACGGCAGATGAAATATCCGAGTCGTTGGCGGCGATGACCGCGCCGCCGTTATCAATCTGCGTGCGGACAACCAGCAGGCTGACCGCGTATTGGTGCAGAATTTCGTGAGGAATATCGGCCGCGTCCGGCATGTGCTTTTTCAACCACAGGTTCCAGTACGCGCCGGTGCGGTCCAGATATACCTGCGGGCCGCGTTCACGGACGTTTCGATTGATCTGTGTCACCGATTCAAAATCAGGGCCGATGGCCATCCAATAATAAAGCGTTCGCGTTGTGTGTGCGGAAATCTTTAACTCGAAGCCAACCGTTGAATCGACCGAGCCATGCGCCACAGCGTTGCCGGAGAGTTGGCCGTCTTCCGCGTCCCGCCAGGTGCCCTCCAAATTGCGGATTTCCTTTAAGCCGCATGCCCATTGATGGACGCCAACGATCATGCCGTCTTTTGTATCCGTGGTTGGCGGCCAGCCGGGGCCGGCATCGCCGTCTGCTAAAACGACGCCGCCATTCATCAGGAACCAATTGTCGTCCTTGTAGTGGATCACTGCTCGCCGGTCGGGTTCGTAGTAAGCCGTGTCGCCGACTTCATTGCCCAGGATATGAAAATCCTGATGGAAGAATACGCGGATTGTGTGCCGGTTATTTGACTCGTTGGTGATGTCCAGCCGCCTGACCAACAGGTTCTCGTGAAAATCCACGGCGTCATTGAATTCGAGCGTTATGTTTAGATCTGGATGATGAAGGCCGACGTCAGTGATCAGCGTGTCGTGGCTGTAACGCAATTGTCTTTGCCAGCCGCCGTCG
>JAKAMM010000405.1 GCA_021812905.1 Chloroflexota bacterium
CAAAAAAAACAGCGCAGATCGAATATGAACTTATCATCGCTGGCCGAACCACATGGTTCCAAACCACCATCTCAGCCCTGGATGAAGACAGCACGCTGTGGGTTGCGCACGATATCACCAATCGCAAGCAGGCTGAAGAAGGCCTGCGCACCGCCGAAGCAAACTACCATTCCATTTTCGAAAATGCAACGGTCGGCATTTATCAATCCACGCCGCAGGGACGCTTTCGAAGCGTCAACCCGGTCATGGCGCGCATCTTCGGATTCGATTCCCCGGAAGAAATGCTCAGCAGCATTACCAGCATCGAGCAGCAGTATTACGTGGACCCGGCCGACCGCCACAAATTCCAGCGGCTGATGATGGAAGAGGGGCGAGCGCCTGAATTTATCAGCCTGAACTTGCGCAAGGACGGCTCGCACATCTGGATACGGGAAGACGCCCGCGCCGTAAAGGATGCAAACGGGAACATCCTGTATTACGAGGGCTTCGTCAGCGACATCACCGAGCGCAAGCAGGCGCAGGAGGCGCTGCAGCGCGCCGAGCAACGCTATCGCGGTTTGTTCGAGGATGCGCCGGCCATGTATGTCATCACCCGCGACGTCAAGGGCAGCCCTGTGGTGGCAGACTGCAACGAACTATTCTCGCGTACCTTGGGATTCAGCCGTGATGAGCTGCTGGAGCGGCCGGTGACAGACTTTTACTCGCCCGCTTCGCGCCTCCAATTGCTCGAAGGTGGCGGCTACCGCCGCGCTCTGGCAGGAGAATTTATGATCGAAGAGCGTGAACTCCTGACCCGCGCTGGGTGCGTCGTTCCCGTTATGGTGCGCGCGGTACCCGAGCTCGATGCTGCCGGGCGCGTACTTGGCACCCGGGCCATGTTCGTGGACATCAGCGAGCGCAAGCAGGCGGAAGAGGAATTGCACCGCATCAAGAACGAGCTCGAAACTCTCAATCTCGAACTCCAGCAATCGCTGGAGCGCGAAACACTACTGGCCTGCACGGACGGTTTGACCGGCTTGTACAACCACCGTCACTTCTTCGAACTTGCCGTCCGCGAATTCCACGCCGCCGTACGTTATCAAAGCCCGCTCACTTTCATGATGTTCGACGTGGATGACTTCAAACGAGTTAACGATATTTTTGGGCATGCGGCCGGTGATAAACTGATAGTGGAGATGGCGCAGATTGCCGCCGCGCAGGTGCGCGCCTCCGATATGGTGGCGCGCTACGGCGGGGATGAATTCATAGCTATGCTGCCGCATGCCAGTGCGCAGCAGACGCTGCCCATCGCGGAGCGCATCCAGGCCGGCGTCAAGGCCATAGGCCTGCAAACCGGCAACGAAGCGTTGACTGTTACGTTGAGCGTTGGCATTGCGGAGATGCGGCATGAACCAGTGGACGAAGACGTCGAGCGCGTCATCCAGCGCGCAGACAAAGCGTTGTATACGGCAAAACAAAGCGGGCGCAATCGTACTGTGATCTTTGAAGAGGATGAAAAAGGAGCGACCTGATGAATTCTCCCAAACCTTCCCTCACAAGGGACGATCCGTCGAGGGTGATGGACACTTAGGTTCCCATTCTCTACCGCACATAATCGGCTTATTGAGAAGTAGTACAATAGCACAAGATGTAATTCGGTAACTGCCAACAAATTTATCCCAATGCTTTCCTTCAAACCGAAAAGAATTATTCAATCTCGAATTACCCTACTGAGGGCTTTACGTCTGACACTGTGGGGTGTGCCGACCATGATGGCGATCATCGGCATCATCTTTACGTTGTTCGAGAATGCACGCCATGCTGGTGAGCCTATCTGGCCGTGGCCGACTGTATTTGGTTTGCTCGTTTTGGGTTTGATGGGTCCCCTACTTTCATGGCTTAGTTTATTTTGGACGATCAGAACCGCCGAGGCTTATATCGCCTCGGAGGAAGAATTGGCCCAGCGGAATTCCGAGCTGGCCGCGTTGAATGCGTTGGGATTAGCCGCAGGCAGTTCGCTCGATATGGAAAAAACTCTGGCGGCTGCGTTGGAACAAACCATCGAGACTCTGGATGCCGCAGCGGGGATGCTCTTTTTGCAGGAGGATAAACACAGCGGACTCCGCCTTGAAGCCCATCGCGGCATCTCCGTTGACATGGCGCAGAAGGAAGCGCATTTATCTCCCGGCGAGTGTCTGTGCGGACAGGCAGTCGCATCCCGACAGGTCTTGATGACACACGATGTGGATAAGGATATGCGCTGCACTTCGAACCTTTGCATCTGTGAAGGATTTCGTTCGGTGGCCTGCGCGCCGCTGGAAGTCAAAGGTCAACTGGTCGGATTGTTGCAGCTTGCCAGCCCGAACGTCGGTCATTTCTCTGAAAGCCAGCAGGATTTTTTGGCCGCTATTGCGCGTCAACTTGGCACCTCCATCGAAAATGCCCGCCTGTATGACACAGTCCGTGTCTTCAACGTCGAGCTGGAAAAGAAAGTCAACCAGCGCACGCGCGAACTCGAGTCAGCGCGGTGGGCGCTCGCAGAAAAGGCGCGGCAACTCCAACGTCTGCTAAACGATTCGTATCGCGTCCAGGAGGATACGCAAGCGCGCATCGCACACGACATGCACGATGGCGTGACGCAGATGATCATCGGCGCGCTGTACGAGACGCAGGCCGCTCGTCAGGCGCTGATTGACGATCCCGACCGCGCCGCCGAAAATCTGGAGCGAGCGCAGGAATTGCTCTCGGAAGTTGAGATAGAGATCCGCCGCGTCATCTACGATATGCACCCGCCGGTATTGGATCAAAT